>PXCF01000121.1 GCA_003566715.1 Cryomorphaceae bacterium
ATGACGCTCAGAGTATTTACGCTTTTAGAGGTGCCAATATCCGCAACATTCTTAACTTTCAGAAGGACTACCCCGACGCCAAAGTCTTTAAGCTGGAGCAAAATTACCGCAGCACCAAAAACATTGTCAGTGCGGCAAACAGCTTGATTTCCAAAAACAAGCACCAACTGGAAAAAGATGTTTGGACGAGTAACGACAGTGGCGAAAAAATCAATGTTCACAAATCGTTGAACGAAGGACAAGAAGCGCAGTACATTACTGAGCGCATCATTGACCATCAGCATAACGACAACATCTCATACAACGATGCCGCGATACTCTATCGAACCAACGCACAAACCAGAGCGCTGGAAGAAGCGCTGAGAAAAAAAGGCATACCGTACAGAATCTATGGAGGATTGAGCTTCTATCAACGCAAAGAAATTAAAGATTTATTGGCGTATTTGCGTCTGGCCATCAATCCAAGCGATGAAGAAGCCTTTCGTCGAATCATCAATTATCCGGCCCGCGGAATTGGCACGACCACCTTAGATAGAATGGTTAATTTAGCCAATACACACGAAAAATCACTGTGGGAAATTGCATCTACCATAGAAAATTACAGTGACACGTTTAACAAAGGAATCGCTACCAAGATTAGTAACTTTATTTTAAAAGTCAATAACTACCGCGGCATGATTAAGCGCGGTGAAGATGCGAACGTAATTGCTGAAGAGGTGGGCAAAAACAGTGGTTTGCTCCCGGAATTAGCAAAAGACAAAACGCCGGAAGGTGTGTCGCGATACGAAAACATTCAAGAACTCCTCTCCTCGATTGAGGAGTTTGTGGCTTCACAAAAAGAACTAGAAGATGGTGACGCCAGTTTGGAAAATTTCCTTAGTGATGTTGCGTTAATTACCGATGCCGATACCCAAGCAAATGAAAACGAGCCGGCGGTTTCACTCATGACCATACATCAAGCGAAAGGATTGGAATTTCCCATCGTTTTTATTGCCGGAATGGAAGAAAACCTCTTTCCTAATATCATGACGCTAACCTCTCGTGTTGACTTAGAAGAAGAACGTCGACTTTTTTACGTAGCTTTGACCCGTGCGGAAAAAACACTGTATTTGACTTATTGTCATACCCGCTACCGATGGGGTAAACTCAACAATAATGAACCCAGTCGATTTATCGACGAAATCGATGATGCGTTTGTCCATTTTGACATTCCTGATTTTCATCCTTACGAAGAACCAAAAATGTTTGGTGCGCCAAACTCTTTCAATAAACAACAAACAACAGCGTACACTAAGAATCGATCTATGACGGATAACAAGCCAAAACAAGCCAGTGCCAGTAAAGAACAAGAAACGACCGGTGGAGCCTATGCTCCCAACCGCAAAAACCTTCGCCCCTTGAGTAAGTCAAGTGCGGAAGGCGATAAAAAAGTGGTTGACCTCGTGGAGGGCAGTCGTGTTATTCACGATAAATTTGGTAGAGGTGTTGTATTAAATGTGGAAGGGGAAGGCAATAACGCCAAAGTCATCATTCGCTTTGAAAAAGCTGGTGAAAAAACACTCTTGTTAAAATTTGCCCGTTTGAGAAAATTGGGATAAGACATAACTTATGGAATACAATTCAATACGTGAATCGCTCATTCTTCCGGAGTACGGCAGAAACATTCAGAACATGGTTAAACACGCCATGACCATCGATGACCGAGATAAGAGGAATGATGCCGCTCGTGCCATTGTTGAGGTTATCGGAAACCTTGTCCCTCATTTGCGCGACAATCCCGACTACCGCCACAAATTATGGGATCACTTGTTTATTATGTCTGATTTCAAATTAGATGTGGATAGTCCTTACGGAAAACCAGAACCGGAAACATTTTCCAAGCCACCAGAACGTGTTGCTTATCCCGTGAAGTCAAGAAAATATCGTCACTATGGCCAATTGGTGCTTAAAATGATCGAGGTGGCGAGTCGAATGGAACCTGGTGACGAAAGAACCCGTGCAGAACTGGCGATTGCCAATCATATGAAGAAGACGTATCTTCTTTGGAATAAAGATCACGTAGACGACGAAGTCATATTCAATGACTTGAGTGATTTAAGTAACGGTCAAATAGAACTTTCCGAACAAACACTCATTAGTAAAAAATCGGTTAGCGGACTCAGTCAGTCTAACAAACCTACACAAAAACGCGGAAAGCGCCACTTTAAAAACTACAAGAAAAAGCGCTACAACAACAACAATAATAACAATAAAGGCAATCGTCAAAAATAACATTCATGGGGACCTTTAAAATCGAAGGCGGTCACAAACTGAACGGCACCATTACTCCACAGGGCGCAAAAAACGAAGCGCTTCAAATCCTCTGCGCAACGCTGTTGACACCAGAAGTAATTACCATAGAAAATATTCCCGACATCATTGACGTGAATAAACTCATTGATTTACTCGCGTCTATGGGAGTGAAAACCCAAAAACTTGACAGAGGGAAGTGGTCTTTTCAAGCAGATGAGGTAAACCTAAACTACCTTGAATCGGAAGAGTTCAGAAAAAAAGGATCTGCACTTCGCGGATCGGTCATGATCGTTGGCCCGTTACTCGCAAGATTTGGTCGCGGATACATTCCAAAACCCGGAGGAGATAAAATTGGACGAAGAAGATTAGATACCCATTTCATTGGATTTCAAAAATTAGGCGCACAATTGCGCATCAATGCGGATGAAGCTTTTTACGGTGTAGAAGCAAAGGAACTCAACGGTACGTACATGCTGCTCGATGAAGCATCGGTCACCGGAACAGCCAATATTGTTATGGCTGCCGTGCTTGCTAAAGGAACAACCACCATCTACAATGCCGCATGTGAACCCTACTTACAGCAGCTTTGTAATATGCTGAATCGCATGGGTGCCAAAATATCCGGTATTGGGTCAAATCTCCTCTCCATCGAAGGCGTTGATTCTCTTGTTGGCACCAATCACCGCATGCTTCCTGACATGATTGAAGTTGGAAGCTGGATAGGCATGGCAGCCATGACGGGATCAGATATCACCATCAAAGATGTCAACTATGAGGCCCTTGGTGTAATTCCTGATGTGTTTAGAAAGTTGGGGATAACGATTGAACGTCAAGGCGACGATATTCATATTCCTGAACACGACCATTACGAAGTTCAATCCTTTTTAGATGGATCGATTATGACCATTTCTGATGCACCTTGGCCAGGCTTTACGCCTGACCTACTGAGCATCATTTTAGTCGTTGCCACACAGGCACGTGGGAGCGTATTGGTTCACCAAAAAATGTTTGAAAGCCGTTTGTTCTTTGTGGATAAACTCATCGATATGGGTGCGCAAATTATTCTTTGTGATCCACACCGTGCCACCATCATTGGGTTAGATAAAAAGGTTAATTTACGCGCCACTACCATGACCAGTCCGGATATTCGTGCGGGCATCTCTCTTTTAATCGCTGCCTTGAGCGCCGACGGCACGTCCACCATTCACAACATCGATCAAATAGATCGTGGGTACGAAGATATTGATGGCAGGTTGAGAGCGCTTGGAGCGAAAATTCAGCGTGTATAGAATAATGTTGACGTTGACGTTGACGTTGACGAAGACAAAGACGTTGACGAAGACGTTGACTTCAGTTTGCGGTTAACATGCTGTTACCTTTGGTGACTGTATTGGCAGTCTGCATAGTAACGTTTACTCATATACTCGTCTTACGTTAGTCTTAGTCTTAGTCATAAGCAAGTTTACGCTTGTACATGGCAACAGTGTTCTGCAAACCATAGTAAAGCGCGTCGCTTATCAAGGCATGTCCAATAGAAACCTCGTGCAATGGATTCACGTGTCGTGCAAACCAAGCGAGATTATCAAGAGATAAGTCGTGGCCGGCGTTAACGCCCAAACCACACTTAGCTGCAAAAATAGCGCTTTCTGCATAGCGTGCTACTGCCTTTTCTTTGTCGTTTGGATATGCAACGGCATAATCCTCCGTGTAGAGTTCAACTCTATCCGAGCCTAACTCTGCCGCTGCTTCAATGCGATTTTCGTCGGTTTCGATAAACAACGACGTTCGAATACCGGCAGACTTCAATTGGTCCACAATGGGCTTGAGCATGTCCTTGTGTTTGATGGTATCCCAACCGGCATTGCTGGTAAGCACATGTGGTGGGTCAGGAACCAAAGTTACTTGAGCGGGTTTTACCTCCATCACCATTTTTAAAAAATCTTCGGATGGATATCCTTCTATATTAAACTCCGTAGTGAGCACATCTTTCAGTTCGAATACATCTTTTCTGCGAATATGACGTTCGTCGGGACGCGGATGAACCGTTATCCCATCGGCACCAAAACGCTCTATATCCAATGCCGTTTTCACAACATGAGGAACATTTCCACCACGGGCATTTCTAAGAGTAGCTATTTTATTGATATTGACACTGAGTTTTATCATACTTGTTTGCGCTTTAAAGTCATTAATGTGATTTCGGGCCATATCCCAACCCTTCCGTGAAAGCCGATGTAACCAAAACCTCGATTCACATATAAGTACCTATTAGCCTCTTTATATAAGCCGGCCCACTTTGGATAACGATACTTGACGGGGCTCCACTTGAACCAACCGGGAATTTCTACACCAAACTGCATTCCGTGGGTGTGACCACTAAAGGTGACGTGGATGTTTTTTGCGTATTGTTTTACTTGCTCATCAAAGTGAGATGGATCATGTGACAACAAAAGTTTAAAACCATCTTCTGGTACTTTTTCATATGCAGCATCCAAATCACCATACTGAGGAAATGGTGGTTTACCCCAATTTTCAACACCTGAAATATAAATTGAATCGTCACCTCTTTTCAGCTCTATACTTTCATTTCTCAACAATTGAAAACCTATATCCTCATGTGACTGACATATTTTTTGGAAATTTTCTCTTTTGGCTTGCGCCGAAGGCCAAGGAATATAATCTCCATAATCATGATTGCCCAACACCGAAAACTTGCCCACTTTAGCCTGTATCTTTTGATAGATTGGAATCCATCCTTCCATTTCTGAAGCGTCGTTATTTACCAAATCCCCCGTAAACAACACCACGTCAGGGGATAGATTATTAATCAATTCCAATCCTCGAAGAACTTCATCTTTACTATCAAAACTGCCTGTATGTAAATCAGATATCTGCACCACTTTCAGGCCATCAAAGGCTTCTGGTAAATCATCAAACTCCAGGGTTTGTTTAAGTACATTAAAACGATACTTCCCTTTCCATGAGCCGTATAGTATGGATAGAAAAGGGATTGATGCAAAGCCAAAAGCCATCTGAGAAATAAATAAACGCCGATCGGGTAAAAAAGATGTTCTAGATGATTTTGATGACGTTATGTTTTCAAAAAAAGCAACCCCTACTCGCCAAACATCTTCACCAAACATCCAGAAACAAACAAATATTTTTGGGACATAAATGACCAATAAAACTGTCATGGTGTGGTGAAAAATCTCCGAATTTCTGGTTCCGTTCAACACCACCACAATAGAGGCTACTAACATCGCAAAAGCAAGTCCCGTAGCCACCCAGAATACCCATCTGATGGACTCATTGTTGCGCGTTACTGTCTTCCACGCTTGGTAGGCATAATAATCAATAAGCACAAGCAAAGCTATGGTAAGTATACTGCGAACAATGTAAGTCATATTGAATTTTTAATAAAGTGCAAAGTTAACCTCGATACAATAAAAAAGTTTCGTTTAGCTTAAATTTGCAACGAAAACTATGAATTGAGCTTACTATGATATAATCACAGTGTTTACCTATTATACTAATAGCAATCCATACATTCGCATGTACGAATTACAAAGCCGTGATTAAATAAAAATGATGTTGAAAAAAACAACAACAAGCACAATACATTACATCCTTGGTAGCAAAGATATCTTTCTTTTTCGTGAACGACTTTTTCATGCGTTGTGCGTGATTATGATGGTTCCTATCATTCAAGCCATCATACAAAATACCATCTTGGGAATTAGCCTATTTATACTGCCTTGGATTTTGGCTCTGCTATACGTTTTTGTATGTTATGTTTTTTCGCGTTTTTTAAAAAAATTTATAACCGCTACCTATCTTTTTGTGGTTGGTACCATCATTGTTATTTTAGTCAACTACATCTACAACGATGGTATCAATGGGCCAACCATGATAGGCAGTTTCATCCCCATGACGCTGATTTTTGTAATTTCAAGCTCGCGTTTAAAATGGGTTTGGGCCGTGCTCTATGTTTTGCTTTTTGGCGTATTATTTTACATGGAATTTACCAATGTAGACTTTGTTAAATCCCATTATGTTTCTTTAGAACACCGTTACTATGATGTTTATATCGCTTATGTTTTTAGCTTGCTTTCTGTGTTGATAATTGCTTGGTTTACACAATCTTCGCTTGTTAAAGAACAAAAGGTTTCCAAACAAAAATCCATTGAACTTAAAAAAGAACGCCAAGCGTTGAAGCAATTAAATGATCAGCAAAACAAGCTTTTTTCCATTATCTCTCATGATTTGAGAAAACCACTGGGAAACATCATCTCTTACTTGGATTTGCTAGACAACAAAATGTTGACCGAAAGTGAAAAGGACCTGATCAAACAAGATTTGAACTCAAACACAAAAAATACACACCAACTTTTACTGAACTTACTTAACTGGTCAAGAGCTCAACAAAACGGTTTTAATTTTTCTCCTGTAGAGATTAATCTCAAAAAACTTTTTCACACCCCTCTAAGCTTGTCTAAAGATTTAGCTAAGCCCAAGAATATTTCAATCGTTGAATCGTATGACCCAAACGCTAGGGTAAAAGCAGATAAAAGCCTTATAGATATTATCATTCGAAACTTAATGCAAAATGCCATTAAGTTTTCTCCCAGCGGCTCTAGTATTGAATTTCGTGCTGAGAAAGTTGGCGATCAACTTATCATTCAGGTTATTGACGAAGGTCCCGGAATAAAGAACATTGATAAAGAGCAAATAAGTAAAAAAGCCAACGATGTCAGTTGGCATTCTACCGAAAACAACCATGGACTTGGATTACACCTGTGTGTCATGAGTGCTTCTACTCATAACGGGTTTATTGAAGCGCTTGACAATCCAAATGGAGGAACAATCATGAAAGTAACCCTTAGTGCTTAAGCATCAAGGGCAATCTAGAAACACCTGAATTTCCGTTGGGGTTCCCCATGCGCAGCATGTTGCTTATCGTTGGCGCAATATCAATGATTTCAACCGCTTCAAACGTCTCTCCAGCCGGTACATTTTTACCATACAAAATCCACGGCACGCGGGTGTCGTAGCTATAACCAGTTCCGTGGGTTGTGCCTTTAATTTGCCAAGTCATTTCTAAATACGATGGGTGTAGGGTGACAATCACATCTCCACTACGTCCATCCATTATCCCGCGGGCATTTTTACCTCGAAGCCCTTCCGCAAACTCTGTATTTAGATAAACCTCCAGTGTATGGGCAAACAACACCCCCGGAAAAGTTCGACAGGCATTCACAACGATTTTGGCTACATCGTCCTTAATCAGGTCGGCAGAGCGGATGGCATCGTCGTTTAAATAAAACTGTAAATTTCGGTAGTCTTCAATCAGGTCATCACGTCCATATGTCTTCTTCAGGGCATCTTCAACGGCATCAAAGAGCTCACCTTTTTCCAAGCCGGCCGGAATTTTAACCGAATCTGAAAATCCCACAGCATCGGCAGCACCGTGATCGGCGGTTAAAAACAATACGTACCCCTCTTTACCTAAGGTGCTATCAAGAACCCGGAGAAAATCGCCCAACTCTCTATCAAAACGCAAGTACTGGTCAGCGATTTCTATCGACCGAGGACCGAACTGATGACCGATGTAATCCGGTGTTGAAAAACTCACTGTTAGCATATCGGTTACCCCTCTCTGCCCCAATTCTTCGTGATGAAGAGCCTCTATAGCCATCTCAAAGGTTATGGTATTGCCCCAAGGTGTGTTTTTTATCAAACTGTTGCCCAGTTTTTTATACAAAACAGGCAGTGGATAAGGAAAAGTACTGCGCGACATACCGGTAAACGGCATCTCAAAAGTCACGTCGTCGTCGGTGGCAACTGTGGCGTAATCTTCTAAAGGCAAGAGTGTTTCCCAAGCCTGTTGCATATACTTAGCCGGCTGTTTTTTGGCATTGTAGTTTACAACCCATTCCGGCAATTCATCCATGTAATACTTGGAGGTAATCCACTTTCCAGATCCGCCATCGTACCAATAGGCGGCATTCGCCGTATGTCCGGCAGGCAAGATGGCCCCTCTGTCTTTAAGGGCTATACCAATGGTTTTTGATCTAAAATTTGTGAATAATCGCCATTCATCGGTAAGCGTGGTTGTCAACATATTTGCTGGTGACATCCTGCCTTCTTTTCCTCCTACGCCCACCCCTTCAACAGAGTTGTCTTGGGTGACATACATCTTTTGCTTATCGTCTTTTACGTACCAGTTATTGGCAATAATCCCGTGAATAGAAGGGGTTGTTCCTGTGAATATACTCGCGTGTCCGGGGCCTGTGTAAGTAGGCACATAAGGATAATCGGTGTTGTGAAAGTGAAACCCTTCGCGCAGCAATCGTTTCAGACCGTCATTACCGTAGAGATGCTCGTAGCGATACAGGTAGTCATAACGCATTTGATCAACCACAATGCCCACCACCAACTTCGGTCTATCGTTGTCTCCTGAAGCCTCTACGGGTAACGCTGATGTGAGACAAGAAGAAAGAAACAATGAGACAATCAGAAACTTAGTATATCTAAACATGTGTTGATCATTTTTTGCAAATATTCTAACGATGGTCGTATCCATTGTTAACCAAACATTATTTTTACTTAAGACCAATCTCTCTCAATCGTTCGTCGAGATATTCCCCCGCTGTTATGTCTTCATACATGCGTGGTTGATTTTCTGTAATACAATTATCCAATACATTTAAGGGCATATCGGAACGCGGGTGCAGGAAAAAGGGAATACTAAAACGCGATTGCCTCCATTTTTCACGGGGAGGATTAACGACTCGATGGGTGGTAGAGCGCAATTTATTGTTTGTCAGTCGCTGCAACATATCACCAACATTCACCACAATCATATCCGGCAGTGCGGTAACGGGTACCCATGCCCCTTTTCTGTTAAGCACCTCCAACCCTTCGGCCGATGCACCCATAAGCAAAGTAATCAGATTGATATCTTCGTGCTCCGCAGCGCGCACAGCATCTCCGGGATCGGCTTCTATTGGTGGATAATGAATGGCGCGAAGAATACTGTTTCCGGCCTTTACCCATTTGTCAAAATGGTTTTCCTCCAGACCAATGTAGATGGCCAGAGCTTTTAATACCTCAGTACCCGTTTGCTCGAGTGTTTGGTAAGCCTCTTTTCCCTTGTCGTTAAACATTGGTAACTCATCTACGAGAATATTATCCGGATAAATATCGGCAACTGTTTGGGTGGTTTGGGTTTCGTATTGACCAAACTGCCAAAACTCTTTTAAGTCTCCAGTATTTCTTCCTTTAGCGTGCTCTCGACCGAAAGGTGTATACCCCCTTTGACCCGCTAAATTAGGAATATTGTACTTGTTTTTTACAGATTGAGGTAAGGAAAAAAAGGTCTCTACCTGCTGGTATAAATCTTTGACTAAGGCATCGCTTAATCCATGATTTTTTAAGGCAACAAAGCCGATGTCTTCATAAGCTTTGCCTAGTGACTGAATAAATGCTTGTCTTTTCACTGAATCCCCAGAAGTGAAATCGTGTAAGTCAAGCGCTGGAATGCCTATCGTTTTCTGCATGCTACTAGATTGGTTTTACTGTATAACCCATTTTTTTTAATCCTTCTAAAATACCTTTTTCTCCAGACAAATGCGCTGCTCCTACGGCAATAAAGGTCGGCGATTTCTTCATGATGGCAGGCAACTTATTCAACCACGCCTCATTTCTATCGTTTAGTATCAGATCATCAAAACCAGAAAACGTAGGATCTTTTTGGGTAATCTGATTGATTTTATCCAGATTGCCGGATTTGTATGCATCTGTTAACATGCGGTACTCTGCAGCGGCATTATGATGATTCAGAGCCATAGACTCCAACATTTTTAATTGATCTTCGATAGAAATGGAATCAAAAAGCCCCAACTGAAAATCTAAGGTTTCCAGCGCTTTTACGGGAATGTTTTGCTCTTTAGCCATATCAACCAAGGCCATTTCGTACGATTCAACATCGCTGCATGGAAAAGAAGCCTGTACAAGCATCATACTCACGATTATTGGCTTCATTATTTTCAGCTGATTGAACGTCACATTGAGCGAATTCATTAAAACTTGATCAATTATTTCCGTTACCTCCGGTGAGAGCATGGTGTAGTTTTCTTCCATAGAAGGATCGATAAGCTTTGCCATCATTGATTGCTGCATGGTTGTATCGGTTAAATCCAACTCTAAGTACAATGATTTCGTGGTTTTTAAAGCCATCGGCAGCTCATCCGGTATAATGAAATCTTCCGCACAAATCATGTGCATGGTTCCAAAAATGTAACTTGGTTCCTTTAAGCCATTTCCTTCCACTTTGTATAAGAGTCCTTGAGCAACTATAGCCTCAGAACTCAGAATAATTAACAAAAGAATGACTGCTTGTTTGAAAAAATGATTCGTCATGATTACTGGATTTCAGATATTAGTTACTACGTTTTTCAAAGACAATCTCATTTCCCATGGGGTAATCAAAGGTTAATCTATTCCCTTCCACGCGATACTGAATGGATTTTTGCAGGTGTGTAATGATGTCTGGTTTATCTTGACAGTACATCTTTGTCATCGCATAAGCAGACATATCAATTTTGAATCCAATCTGCTTAAAAGGACCAAAAAAGCGATTGCAACCGGCAAAGCCATCTACGCGCATTGAGTCCAAGCGAATGGTGATTGACGGCAACTGTGTACTGTATATTTCCGGGGCTATATCCTCAAAACCGTTTACTTCCGACAAAACCCAGTGGCCATGCAGTCGATGATCGTAGTAAAAGTTACCCCAAAACGCCAGATGGGTGGTATCGGTTGTGTTCTTCTTTACGAGTTTGACATCAAAATAAGAAAGAGAATCACTGACTTCATTTCTCATGGCCAAGTCCCCAACTGGCTGAGATGCTTGTATACTTTCCTTGAGTGAGTCTGCATGATGAATGATTGTCATGCGATACCGATCATCTTCCCCTGTAAACACCAATCTATTGAGATTGTCTCTATCTTTTCGCATGTCATCGGCATTAAACCTCAATACACTTTCACCTATAGCAGCTTTAAACTGTACTTTATAGAGATCTTCTTCTCTTTGATGTTCTTCTTGATCAATAATTAGTGCCATTCCCAATTCCGAATTATCAAGCGTTAAAACATGATTGCTATTCAACTGCATCTCGTTTTGTTTGTACTGTGGATTATTGGGTAATGGATCGACAAACACAAAGTCTGGGGTAGCTTTCTCTTCACTATCGCTGCTATCTGATATCTGCTTAGACTTACAGGCTACGATAACAATAGAAATGAGTGAGAAAACAAACGTTCTGTTTAACATAAATATTCAACGTTTAAATTGGTCACGAAAGTACCAAATAATATTCAGTTATCTTAAGCAATCTCTCGTTGCCATTGCTTGAGCTGCTCACTGCCTTTGGGTATTGACTGTATGATCCACTTAATGAGTAACGATCTCTTGTGATTCTCGTCTAAAAGGTAAGGCAAATCCATGCCCTCAAGACGCTGCCTAAGGGTTTGCAAAATAATCGCGGCACTAACCGATACGTTATAGCTTTCTGTGAATCCGCGCATAGGTATGGAGACGAAGGTATCCATTGATTTGTGTAGATCCGGGTGTAATCCCATTTTTTCAGCACCAAAATAAATGGCCAAAGGTTGGTCTAAGGGCAATGTCTCGACGGTATGTCCACTGCTGTGTGGGCAGGCACCGACCAGTGTATATCCCCGATCTTTATAATGCTCAAGAGCCAATTTCATAGGGTCATCGTAGCGTGTGTCGAAAAAAGTTTTATCCACCCATTTTTGTGCGCCTTTAGCAATGCCGGGAGCCATTTTGTAGCGATTTAATCGCTCAATAATGCCCACCTCTTGAAAACCGCAACACTCTGCCGTGCGCACAATGGCACCGGCATTTTGTTCTTGATAGAGGTCTTCCATTACAGGAATTACATAGTTTGACCTCATATCCAACGTTCTGACCAAACGATTGAGTCTTTTTTCTGTAATTTTTGGGGAAAAAAAATCAATGGCATCAGCAACGAGATCATCAGGTATTGAAAACTCGGAAAAAGGTTTTTTTGAAAGGTTCATACGGTCGTATTTTTGCGGCAAATATTTATCATGCTTAATAAAATCATTCGTCTCGGACTCACAGCACTCATTATTGTTTGGAGTGTTTTTCAATTTGCAGATGGCAACATTGGTAATGGCATTTCGCTGGTCTTATTGGCTTCATTGGTATTTCTCACCTATTTGCGAAATGAGAATATCATTGTGGCCTTGTGGTATTTGCGCAAAAATAACATCGACAAGGCTGAGCGCGCACTAAATCGCATCAAAAACCCCGAGAAAAGTTTGATTAAGAGTCAGGCTGCATATTACTACCTACTCAAAGGTATGTTAGAATCTCAGCGCGGCGTTGGAAAGTCTGAAACCCTTTTGAAGAAATCACTTAATATGGGGTTGCGCAGTAAAAGCGATCAGGCTTTGGCCAAGCTAAACCTCGCAGGCATTGCTTTATCAAGAAGACGCAAACGCGAAGCACAGATACTTCTTACCGAAGTCAAAAAATTGGACGAAAAAAAGATGTTTGCCGAGCAAGTGAAAATGATAAAAGAGCAAATGAAAAAAATCTAAGGCTTGTCTAAACGCCTAATTAAACGACTTATCATACCCGCAGCGCTAATTTTTGCGGTGTTTTTTGTATTCGTCTTTATTGTCTATCCGGTAAGGTCTCAATTGCCCGACACCAAGACATTAATACTCCCCAAAACAGCCAATGCTTCCATAATTTTAGATCGTCAGGGTGAACGATTGGGAAGGGCTTTTGCCGTAAACCGCGAAATTGCACACGATTTACCAGATATTTTACTTCAAGCGCTGGTTGCCACTGAAGACAAACGCTTCTACGAACACAAAGGCGTAGATCATCGCTCATTGTTTCGAGCTTTTATTGGCATCGTTACCGGCAAACCCATGGGTGGTGGAAGCACCATTACCCAGCAACTAGCAAAAAACAGTTTTGGCAGAAACCGGGATGAGATGTTCTCTATGGCGCGATCAAAATACAGAGAATGGATATTGTCGAGAAAAATTGAACGCACCTATGACAAAGACGAGATACTTTACATTTATCTAAACACCGTGCCATTTGGTGATAATATTTATGGTGTAGCAACAGCAGCCGATCATTATTTTGGCGTATCCATAGATAAATTAGACGTTCATCAGTATGCGTTGTTGGTTGGCATTCTCAAAGGCAATAGTTTATACCACCCCAGAAGACAGAGTAACAAGGCACTGGAAAGAAGAAATACGGTCTTAAACTTAATGGTTTCCAACAAAGTTCTTTCGCCAGATGAAGGTGAAAATTGGAAAAGTAAGCCCCTGGATGTACTGCCTAAATCACGTGACTTTTTTCCTGCAAATGGATACGCCATTCAAAATATCATCGGCGAAGCCAAAGCCATAGTTGGTGACAGTTTGGACCTCTACCGCGACGGCTTGACCATTGTTTCTACCATTGATGGAGAGCTTCACAAGACTTACCGAGAGATGTACATTCATCATTTGAATGCATTACAGCAAAACCTCCCAATACGCAAGGCATCCCCTTCACTACTTCACCGTATTACTGAAGAAGTGAGAAAACAAATGCCATACAGCACTATGACTGAAAAGGCATTCCAAAAAAGAATAAACGAAAAAAAGGTGCGAATGGTGGTGAATCACTTAGATCAAGAAATTTCCGTTACCGGCACTCCAATTGACTCGGCTCTATACAGTTACCGGCTTTTAAAAGCGGGAAGCATCGCACTTGACGCAAAAAGCGGCGAAGTGCTTTGCTATTTGGGCGGACATCAAGCGAGAACCCATCCCTACGACCATGTACAATCTAAGCGTCAAGTAGCTTCCACATTTAAGCCAATTGTTGCTATGGCTGCCCTGCAAGAAGGTGTTTCTCCTTGTGACTATTTTCCAAACTATTTGGATGATGACCTGATCCATTCAGAATGGCACCCGCGAAATGCTGACCTTAGCGATAGTGGCTACTACAGTTTACAAGGCGCACTGATTCATTCCATGAATTTGCCAATTGTCAATTTGAGCAATGATGTTGGTCTCAACCAAATCAAAGAAATGGCAAAAAAACTGGGGTGGTCGGCTCCACTGCCTGCGCATCCCTCCATTGTATTGGGCAGTGCGGAAAACAGTCTCTGGGAAATGGCTGCCATTTACGGTCGAATGCAAAATGAACATTTACCCACACCTTATTTTGTAAAGACCATTATCCACAGCAACGGTGACACCATATATCACCGAATGCATCACAACAGTGAGGGTGACTCAGATACACTCAGAAACACGCTTTTAAAGATGCTTTATGGTGTTTCACAACGCGGAACAACCGCTTCCCTACCCAACGATTGGGCAGCTAAAACAGGCACCAGCAACAGTGGCGGTGATGCATGGGTAATGGCCTTTAATGAACACTACGTTTTCGGATGCTGGGTTGGCGGATCTGATGCGCAGGTTGTTCGAGGAGGCAGTTCAGTAAGATGGGCACTGCCCCTTGCCCTTTCCTTTGCAAAAGTTTCTGCTAAAAACGGGCGCATAATGCAACCATATGATTGCGATGATTTTATCATTGAGTTACCGGAAGAAAAAAAAGGATTCTTTGATTTCCTCAAACGCAAAGACAGAAAGAAGAAGAAAACAAAAGACAAAAAAGAGCGCAAAAATATTTTTAAGCGTTTGTTTGGAAAGGATTGACAAATACCTTTTTTCTTTGTACTTTCACTTTTGATATAACAACAGATACATTTAGAGAGCACCTACCTCTATGAGCAAAGAAACCAATCATTTGACCCCATCAATAGACGAAGCCGAAGAGAAAAAGCTTATACTCAATCGCTACAGAGCTTTGCTGCGTTCCTCCAACCGCAACCTCAGTGATGAGGATAAAAAAATGATTCGCAGTGCTTTCGATTTAGCAATGGACGCCCATAAAGATGTCCGCAGAAAGTCGGGCGAACCCTATATTCTTCACCCCATTGAGGTGGCCATCATTGTGAGTAAAGAAATAGGCTTAGGAAAGACATCCATCGTTGCTGCTCTCATGCACGATGTGGTAGAAGACAGTGACTACACATTGGAGGACATCCAGAGAATTTTTGGTAATGAGATTGCCAAGATTATTGATGGACTCACAAAAATTTCCGGGATTTTTGACAAAGATATTTCGGTACAAGCTGAGAATTTCCGCAAGATGCTTCTCACCATTTCAGATGATGTAAGGGTGATTCTTATTAAACTGGCCGACCGCTTGCACAACATGCGCACGATGGAGTCCATGCAAGATTATAAGCAAAGAAAAATCGCATCCGAAACATTGTTTTTATACGCACCACTTGCTCACAGGTTCGGACTTCACAACATAAAAAATGAGCTGGAAGATCTCTCACTTAAATACACAGAACCAGACATATACAACGATATTGAGCAGCGACTCATTGAAGAGCGAAGTGACCGCACGCGCTATTTAAAAACGTTTTCGTCGAGAATTAGAGACCGACTTAACAAAGAGGATTTAAACTTTAGCATAAAAGAACGCGCCAAATCGGTGTATTCCATTAGAAAAAAAATGCTGGAACAAAAAATCTCCTTTGATGAGGTTTATGATAAATTTGCCATTAGGATTATTGTAGATAGCCCACCCGAAAAAGAAAAGACAGATTGCTGGCGGGTATACTCCATCATCACCAATATTTATCAACCGAACCCCAAACGATTAAGAGATTGGATTACCTCTCCAAAATCAAATGGCTATGAATCTCTCCACATAACGGTCATGGGACCGGAAGGGCATTGGATTGAAGTGCAAATCCGTTCTTTACGCATGGACGAAATCGCCGAAAAAGGTTACGCAGCACATTGGAAATACAAAGATGAGGAAGGGTACAACGACCAATTTTTAGAAGAATGGCTCATTAAAGTGAGAGAACTGCTGGAAATGAAATCTAAAACCTCAGCGGTCGAATTTGTCGATAGCTTTAAACTCAACCTTTTTTCCGATGAAATTTTTGTGTTTACGCCGGAGGGTGAATTGCGTCGACTTCCTACCGGAGCATTCCCTCTTGACTTTGCCTACGACATTCATACCGATATAGGAAACAAGACTTTAGGAGCGAAGGTTAATGGCAGACTGGTTGCCTTAAACTACAAACTGCGCAGCGGTGATCAAGTTGAAATATTAACTTCCAACGCTCAAACACCAAAAGAAGAATGGCTACCCTATACCGTCACGGCACGGGCTAGAAATAACATCAAACAAGCTCTTAAGGGTCAGCGCAAGAAACGCATTGAAGATGGAGAAAGAATCTTACAGCGAAAGTTAAACTTTGTAAAAGTAAAACCAACACCTAAGCTAATCAACCAAATGGTAAGGCATTTTGGGTTGAAAAATGCAGATCTGCTGCATGAAAAAATTGGTAAGGGCGTCATTGATAACAAACATATTAAGGGCTTTCTACAAGAGCAAAACCAAGGGTTTATGAGCTACCTTCGCACAAAGCTGCGGAGAGGTAAAAAGCCCAAGGGATTAAACGAAGATGTCGACAAGAACGAGCTAACTATTCTATTTGGGCCAAACAATGAAAGCCTCGAACACAAACTAGCGCAATGTTGTACACCTATTCCGGGTGATGCCATATTTGGTTACCGATCATCGGCGGGAATACTCACCGTTCACCGCACTGATTGCCCAAACGCATTGGCGCTCCAATCCAAACACGCCAATCGAATAATTCAAGCTGAATGGATGTTGGAAAAAATGGTCGACAATACCGCTATTTTGATACTCAAGGGCATTGATACCGTTGGTTTGGTTAATAAAGTCACCCAGATAATATCCAACAACTTAAATGTCAATATTAAGTCCATCAACATTTCCGGAGGTGCAGGGGTGTTCGAAGGCATCATCACCGTTATAGTAGAAGACAAGATTCACTTGGACAAAGTTATTAGTCAACTCAAACAAGTAGAAGGTGTTACAACAGTAGAACGGCGATTTAAAAAATAGAATGATGGCGAAAAAATCTAAAAAACACCAATCAAAAAACGAGGACGGCGGGATTGTTTATAGCACCAACCCTGGCTGGAACCCTTTTGCAGAATTAAATAACCTTGTTGATGAGCCCACAGAAGGCAACGAAGTTGATACACTTACGCTTCACTTCGAGAAGAAAGGCAGAAACGGAAAACCTGTTACGCTGGTAAAAAACTGGACGTCGGAGACTTTGCTAAAAGAAACCGGAAAAGCCATCCAACAATACTGCGGTGTAGGCGGTAGCATCAAAGATGATGTGCTGTTATTACAAGGCGATCAACGCGAAAAAATAGAAGCATTTGCAGCAAAACAACAGTTAAAAACCAAGCGCGTAGGGGCATAATATGTAAATGCGAAATTATTCCCCTTTAGACTGTTCATCATCGACACCATTGGCTTTCAATCCAATTGTCATTCAGTATTTTTTGTCTGCTTACGATGTTAAAATACGGCGTTGTATGTCGTATCCCAGTGTAATATTATCGCTATTATAGCACAAAAAAAACTGCGACATCAATAATGACGTCGCAGTGAAAGGAATAGTGGTTTGGTACCAGGAACCCCCAGCATCAAACAAACATTATTTAGCAACCCTCGGCATTGATCATCAATTGCAAGTCTGCCTCTTCCATCTCACTTTCGTTGATGTAAAGACTACCGTTTTCCATGAAAAGCTCAATTACCGAACCTTCTTCGGTTTGAATATGGCCAACCAAAGGTGTAACTTCTTCATTGGCATTGACATGAGACCAACGATTCAATTCATCATCAAAACGCAAGTACTCCGTTTGGAAAGCCTTTTCTCCTTCGAGAGGTGTAATGGCAAATTGATTTTTGGTAGCTTCAACCTCGTAAGAAACCCCGTTGTGTACTAAGTTTTTCACTTCAGATTCGCCATCATTCATCGCCAAAGGATTACTTCCTGACCAGAACTCAACTAGGTTAAGAATGAAGTAGTCTACCGCAGAAGCAATACCATAAACAGGTATAATATTCATCGCATAAAACAAAAGTGTCTTTACGAATGCATTATCTACAACTGTATCGTTCCAAGTGTACACTTTACGTACAAGTGCAAATTCACCAAAACAACTGGTCAAAACCATTGATGAAGCTAACATTACGGACATGATGGCTGGCATAAAACGTTTTCTCATGATTTTTAGATTTTAAAAGGTTAATGTCGAACAAACATAGGTGATATTATCGTAAAAAAAAAATCCAGCAAGAGAAATGTTGCTTAACAAATGGTCGTTACTTTTGCGCATTCATTGCTAGTCCTTTGTTTTAAAGGGTTCAAACCTCAAAAAGAACAGATATTTATATATGGAAGCATATACACCCACACATTTGGAAGAAAAGTGGTATTCATACTGGAGCAAACACCAGTGTTTTCGTTCCACACCGGATGAGAGAGAACCCTATACAATCATTATTCCTCCTCCTAATGTGACCGGTGTATTGCATATGGGTCATATGCTCAACAACACCATTCAAGATGTACTCATCAGACGTGCGCGTTTGCTGGGAAAAAATGCGTGTTGGGTTCCGGGAACCGACCACGCGTCCATCGCCACGGAAGCAAAAGTGGTGGCTCGCCTCAAAGAAAACGGCATCAGCAAAGAATCACTCGGCAGAGAAGGCTTCCTCAAAGAAGCGTGGAAGTGGACCGATGAGTACGGTGGCATTATCCTTCAGCAGTTAAAAAAACTCGGCGCCTCGTGCGACTGGGATCGCACCGCTTTTACCCTCGACGACACAAGGTATGCGTCGGTCATACAAACGTTTATCGACCTGCACGAAAAAGGGTTAATCTATCGCGGTCACCGCATGGTCAACTGGGATCCCGACGCCAAAACCACCATCTCCGATGAAGAGGTCATCCACAAAGATGTCAACAGCAAACTCTATCACCTGCGCTATCTGATTGAAAACTCAGATGAATATTTGACCATTGCCACGACCCGACCGGAAACCATTCTCGGCGATACGGCCATATGTATTCACCCGGAAGACGAGCGCTACCTAAAACTTCACGGTAAACGCGCCATCGTTCCCATTGCCAATCGCAGCATCCCCATCGTACTCGACGACTATGTGGACAGAGAATTCGGTACCGGTTGCTTGAAAGTAACACCTGCTCACGACGTCAACGATTACGCCATTGGTGAAAGACACGACTTAGACATCATCGACATTCTCCATGATGATGGCTCACTTAATGAGCACGGACTGCATTACGCCGGTAAAGACCGTTTTGCGGTACGTAAGGAAATTGCTAAGGAATTAAAAGAAATAGGCGCACTCGACAAAATAGAAGACTACCGCACCAGCGTTGGGACATCGGAACGAACCGGTGCAGTGATTGAACCACGTCTCAGTCAGCAATGGTTCTTGAAAACAAAAGAACTTGCCCAACCGGCCATCGATGCCGTTGAGAATGGCGACGTCAATTTGGTTCCCGATAAATTCCGAGCCACCTACAACAACTGGATGGACAACATTCGCGACTGGAACATCAGTCGTCAACTGTGGTGGGGACACCGCATTCCCGTTTACTATTACAACGACAGTGAATACGTGGTTGCCAAAAACAAAGAAGAAGCGATTGAAAAAGCCCAAAAGGCTTCCGGCAACTCAAGTATGACCGCCGCCGATCTTCGTCAAGACGAAGACGTACTCGACACCTGGTTTTCTTCTTGGCTATGGCCATTGAGCGTGTTTGACGGCATCAACAATCCCGATAACGAAGAAATCAATTATTACTATCCCACCAGCGATTTGGTTTCCGGGCCCGACATCCTCTTTTTCTGGATTGCCCGTATGATTATGGCGGGTTACGAGTTTAAAGGCAAAAAGCCTTTTACCAATGTGTACTTAACGGGGATTGTCCGCGATGAGAAAGGCCGCAAGATGTCCAAACAATTGGGAAACAGTCCGGACGCCCTCAAGCTCATCGAACAATACGGTGCCGATGGGGTACGCGTGGGGATTTTGCTCTCTGCACCAGCCGGAAACGACTTGTTGTTCAACGAAGACCTCTGTGGCCAAGGCCGTAATTTTGGCAACAAGATTTGGAACGCTTTTAACCTTGTACAAATGTGGACGCCATCGGATGACGTTGCTGCACAAGAGACCGATAAGCTTGCCATCGACTGGTTTTCTCAACGCTTAAATGTTATACTTAGTGAGGTTAATACCGCATTTGACCGTTACAAGCTTTCTGATGCGTTGATGAGCATTTACAAACTCATCTGGGACGACTTCTGCAGCTGGTATCTTGAAATGATTAAGCCGAGAAATGGCAAGACCGTAAGTCGCGAAACCTACGAACAAACCCTTGTGTTCTTTGAGAAACTTATGGTTCTCATCCATCCATACATGCCATTTTTATCCGAGGAACTCTGGCAAAATATTCGTCCACGTAATGAAGGAGAAACCATCATGTATGCCAAGTGGCCGAAATCGGAAACACCCAATACCGAAACCCTCAAGGCATTTGACGAAGCGGTGGACGTGATCACCAATGTTCGACAAATAAGAATGGACAAACAGCTAGGATTTAAAGAAGACATCCCATTGTTGGTAAAAGGCGTATTTTACCATCCCTTTGTATCCATTATCAAAAAAATGGCCCGCATCAGCGAAGTTATCGACGTTGAAGAATCACCCAATGGCGCGGTGGCCTTTTTAGCAGCCGGTCAGAGCTTTTTCCTCGACTTAGGAGATAAGATTGACCTTGCTGAAGAGCAGAAAAAAATAGAAGAAGAACTGAAGTATCTAGAAGGTTTTCTCAAAAGCGTCGAAAAAAAATTGAGCAATGAACGCTTTGTCCAAAACGCACCGGCTCAAGTGATAGAAAATGAGCAGAAGAAAAAAGCCGACGCCGAAGGAAAAATTGAACGACTAAAGGCGCAACTCAAGCACTTAAGCATTTAACGAAAAGATCTATGAATAGAAAGATTAAATTTATTGGCAACACCTCCGAGTTGGGAGCCGGCACACGTGGAAGTAGTATGGGGCTGGATGCCCTAAAGATCGCATCATTTTCACTCAACAAAAACTTCTTTCGCACCTATAAAGTTGAGCAAATCCCCAATCTCAACGATCAATTGTTTGAAGACATTAAAACCAATACCGCTAAGCGACTAGACGGCATTGTGGAAATGTACAACCGCATTAGTGATGCGGTTGGCAAAGCCATTGATAAAAACCGCTTTCCCGTAGTCATTGCTGGTGATCACTCCAATGCCGGAGGCACCATCAAAGGCATCAAAGAAGCCTTATCCAACGAACGACTTGGCGTGATTTGGATCGACGCTCATGCCGACCTGCACTCCCCTTACACCTCCCCTTCCGGTAATGTGCACGGCATGCCACTGGCCACTGCCATTAGTGAGGATAACTTGGAATGCCAAGTAAAAAAGCCCAGTCAGACCACCATCAACAACTGGAACCTAATCAAGGGCGACACTCAGCGCGTCAAGCCTGAAGATTTGTTTTTTGTGGGCGTTCGTTCTACAGAAAAACCGGAAGATGCATTGATGGAGCGCTTCAGCATTCCCAACGTCAAAGTACCTGAATTAACGGAGAAGGGCGCTGGTTACGTTGCTAAAATGGCGCTCGATCACTTGAAAGATTGCGACAAAATCTACGTATCATTTGACGTGGATTCTCTCGACTCAAGTATCTCTGTTGGTACCGGAACACCCGTACCCGGCGGCCTATCCGAAGAGCAAGCCACGCAATTGCTTATCGGTATCCTCAAAGATCCTCGTGTCGTTTGCTTGGAATTCACCGAAATTAATCCGGTTTTAGACAATAAGGGTAATGTGATGGCGGAAACAGCCTTTCGTATCTTGGAAAAAGCAGTTAATCAAATTGAAAAAACAATCAAGGCATAAATGGACGCCCTCACAAACAAACTAACCTCAACAGCAATAAAGGCACTCAAAGCACTATACAGCATTGACAATGCTTCGGTGGAGTGGCAGTTAACCCGCAAAGACTTTGAAGGAGATGTTACCTTAGTGGTATTTCCCTATTTGCGCTTCAGCAAGTCTTCACCAGAACAAACAGCAGAAACCATTGGTCATTACCTGCGTGAAAACAGCGAGCTCATCGCTGATTTCAACGTGGTTAAAGGCTTTTTAAACCTGGTAATAGACAACGCCTGGTGGTTATCATCGGTCAAAGCATTTGCAGAAAGCGAAAACCTTGTCCCGCCTGTTGAAAATCCGCAAGGGGTTATGGTGGAGTATTCCTCTCCCAACACCAATAAGCCTTTGCACCTCGGCCATATTAGAAATTGTTTGTTGGGATGGTCGGTTGGGAACCTGCAAAGCGCTGTTGGTCATAACGTCACGCGCGTACAAATCATCAACGATCGCGGCATTCACATCTGTAAGTCGATGGTAGCTTGGTTGCATTTTGCCAACGGAGAAACACCAGAGTCTGCAGGATTAAAAGGCGACCACCTTGTAGGCAAATATTACGTCCTCTTTGACCAGCATTATCGTGTCCAAATTAAAGAAGCCGTAGCCGATGGCATGGAAGAAGACCAGGCCAAAAACGAGGTGCCCATCATGAAAGAAGCTCGTGAGATGCTCATCAAATGGGAGAAAGAAGACCCCGAAGTGATGGCCTTATGGAACAAAATGAACGGTTGGGTTTATGAGGGTTTTGACAAAACATACGATGCCCTCGGCGTTGGATTCGACAAGAATTACTACGAGAGCAACACCTACAAACTCGGAAAATCCATTGTAGACGAAGGAATAAAAAAAGGCGTATTCTTCCGCGAAGACGACGGCTCTGTATGGATCGACCTCACCGATGAAGGTCTGGACAAAAAAATCCTCCTTCGCAGCGACGGAACTGCCGTGTATATGACCCAAGACGTCGGGACCGCTGTGCAGCGATTTGAAGACTATGATATCCAACGGTTGATTTATACGGTAGGTAACGAGCAGGACTACCACTTTTCCGTGTTGTTTAAAATCTTAGACAAGTTGGGCTACGATTGGGCAAAAGGGCTCTTCCACCTTTCTTACGGCATGGTCGATTTGCCATCGGGTAAAATGAAAAGTCGCGAAGGCACGGTGGTAGATGCCGACGACCTCGTGGCCGATATGATCAAAGAGGCGGCCATTGTCAGCAATGACTTGGGAAAAACCGACGGCATGGAAGTCGACGAGCTCAGCAACCTTCACCGACAAATTGGTTTGGGTGCACTCAAGTACTACATTCTCAAGGTGGACCCACGTAAGCGCATGACATTCAATCCTGAAGAGTCCATCGACCTGCACGGAAATACCGGTCCATTTATCCAATATACCCACGCGCGAATCCGTTCCTTGCTGCGCAAAGCCGACATTAAACCAAGTATTGGAAACAACGTGATGATTCTCGCCGAAGAAGTGGCTTTGATCAAAACCATGTTGCGTTATCCACAAGTGGTTCACCAAGCAGCCGATGATATGAGTCCAGCTCAGGTGGCAAATTTTACCTATGAACTGGTAAAAACCTACAACAGTTATTACCAAAAGCACAGCATTTTACACAACGATGACGAGCAAACCACTGCCTGGCGTCTGTTGTTAAGTGCACAAACCGCTCGCATCATCAAGCACAGTTTAAACATTCTGGGTATTGATGCCCCAGAACAGATGTAAGTTTACAAACCAAAACGACCATGGCTGAAAAAATATGGCTTTCCTCTCCTCACATGGGCACCAACGAACGAACATTCGTTGAAGAGGCCTTTGATACCAATTGGATTGCCCCGCTTGGTCCTCATGTTAATAATTTTGAAGCGGATTTACAAACGTACGTTGGTGTTGGTCAAGCAGCAGCATTGAGCAGTGGAACAGCTGCGCTTCACCTCGGTTTGATTTTACTCGGCGTCAAACAAGGCGATTACGTCATTTGTCAGAGCATGACCTTTTCCGCCAGCGCCAATCCCATAGTGTACCAAGGCGCCTCTCCCATCTTTGTGGACTCTGAGTTAGAAACCTGGAACATGTGTCCCTATGCCCTGGAAGAAGCCATTCAAGCAGCCATAAACGGCACACTGACCGATAAAAACGGAGAGACTCTACCGGCGCGGAAGCCCAAGGCCATTATTCCTGTCCACTTGTACGGCATGCCCGCCAAGATGGACGCCATAATGGCCATTGCTAAACAATACGACATTCCCGTTTTAGAAGATGCGGCAGAGGCTTTAGGAAGTCACATCAACAACAAGTGCTGTGGCGGTTTTGGACAACTAGGCGTATTGAGCTTTAATGGCAACAAAATCATCACTACCAGCGGCGGTGGCGCTTTGCTCTCCAACGATGCCTCTGTTATTGAAAAGGCGCGTTTTCTCGCCACCCAAGCCCGAGACCAAGCTCCGCACTATCAACATTCCCACATCGGCTACAACTATCGCATGAGCAATGTATTGGCCGGTATTGGTCGCGGACAAATGCAAGTACTCGACGAACGCGTAGCCGCGCGAAGAAGCAATTATGAACGATACTGTGCCTTTTTTGAAAATATCGAAGGCGTTGAAGGCGTTGATGAACCGAAGGGCTACTTTAGCAATCGCTGGTTGAGCACCTTCACAATTAACCCGGAGAAAACGGGGGGCATCACACGTGAAGATGTGCGATTGGCTCTTGAAAAAGACAACATCGAAGCGCGACCGCTGTGGAAGCCCATGCACATGCAACCGGTTTTCGAAAACATGCCTTACTTCGGTAAAAATGTTGCCGAAAAACTGTTTGAAAACGGCCTTTGCTTTCCCAGTGGCAGCAATCTTACAGAAGCTGATTTTAAACGTATCTTTACCGTCTTAAAGCAATTATTCAGCAAATAATTATGCAAAAAGTTGTCATTTACGGTGCCGGTGGATTTGGTCGAGAAGTTCATAGCATGCTCAGCACTACTTCGCTGGGATTTCACGGTTTCGTCGATGATAAGCTGGAAGATGTCTTGGGCAACGGAAACTGGTTGAGCAATCAATCTGAACTTAACGTCGTTCTCGCCAGTGGCAACTCAATTGAACGCCGAAAAATGTACAACAACATTCAAAAGGCCGCACATCACTTTCCCAACGTCATACACCCCAACGCCACACTTCAAGACGAAGGAAGTATTAAACTTGGAAAAGGCATCGTCATTACCTGCGGATGTACGTTGACCACCAGCATTGCCATTGGTGACTTCAGCATTCTTAATCTGCACACCACGGTCGGTCACGACGTAAGTATCGGCAGCTTTGTTTCCATCATGCCCTCCGTCAACCTAGGGGGCGGGGTTGTATTGGAAGACGATGTTTACATCGGAACAAACGCCACCATTTTACCGTTTATTCGTGTGGGAAAAGGAGCTGTTGTCGGTGCCGGAGCTGTGGTTACCAAAGACGTTCCTCCCGGAGTAACCGTAAAGGGCATACCTGCCAAACAGCAATGATTACCCGCTCTCCAGAGACAGACAAATTCCTTGAATCACTCGATGCAAAGCGTACGGTTGTATTGACCGATAAAAACGTCGAGCAATTGGTATTACCAAAGCTCAGCGTGTTATCGTCCTTTCAATATATCAGCATTGCTCCCGGGGAAACGTCTAAGCGCAAAGAAACTGTTGACGAGATATTACTGCAAATGCATCGCTTAGGCATGGATCGCAACAGTACCTTCATAGGGTTAGGAGGTGGTGTGGTGACCGACTTGGCCGGATTCTGCGCGTCTATTTACATGCGGGGAATCAAAGTGGTTCATTTTCCAACTTCGCTATTGGCCATGGTAGATGCGG
>PXCF01000108.1 GCA_003566715.1 Cryomorphaceae bacterium
ATTATCCTCTAAAAACAATCCTGTCAAGCCATCATCCGGGAGAAAGACAGGACGAGAAAATGGTCTATTCAACCCAAGCGCTCCTTTAGAATTTGCGTTGCAATACAATTTAGGAAAATCAATAAATGATACAATACTGTCGTCCAACAAGTATTCATCTCTATGGCTGTATGCTCGGTAAACAGATGAATCAACAAAGTATTTATTGCTGCTTTTTTTCAGCCATTTCTTCAATAATTTATGCAAGCTTACCGGCTCTGAAACAATTTCCACATTTCTAAGAAATTGTGTATCTAAAGTCATCCATACGGTATCGCCAGCTTTAAAATTATCAACGACTACTTCTACATAACCAAACTTATAAAACCTAATACTTTGATTGGAAAAGGGGATGCGGAACGATCCCATTTCATCACTTACACGTCCCTTATTATTCGAGTAGTAAATAATGACTTCACTTAGTGGCTGCTTGGTATTCTCGTCGTATACAAAACCTGTAATTTGAGATACCCCATTCACGGCAAAACTTATCAGGAATACAAATACTAAAACACAATGACTATGCATGCCTGAAATATTAGTTACAGAAATAGAGCGCTTTTTCATTAATTGACATAACTACAGTACCCAAAGACTACCAATCAAAATTGGCAATAAACTCCATACTAAAAACTGAATACTCATAATCGTTGAGCCGTTCATTACTTTGTAGCCAAAAACAGAGTAAAAAGCCCACTCATAACCAAAAAAATGGCCATATCTAAACCAAAAGTTCCAAACCCACCATGCGTCCAAACTAAAAACTGAATACTAAAAACTGAATACTAAATACTCTTAACTACTAATTTGATCCCATCCTTCTCCAACGATATCTGACGTTTTTTATACAAAGCTCCCACAGCTTTCTTGAATACTTTTTTACTCATTTTGAGTGTTTTGTAGATGTCTTCAGCGGGAGATTTATCGTGTAGTGGCAAAAACCCGTTGTTGGATTTTAAAGCGTGAAGCAGTTTGTCCGTAGAGGAAACGACTTTTTGGTAACCAAATTTTTCAATTGCCAAATCCAGTTTGCCATCCGGACGTACTTTTTGTACAAATACCTCCAGTGTTTGTCCGATGGAAACGGGCTTAAACAAATCGCTGTGGTAAATCATGCCGTCGTATTTTTGATCTACAACAGCCTTATACCCCAAATCACCCTGTGAATACAACAATGCACTCACTGTTTTTCCGGGTTTATATTCTTCTGCGGAAGCCGGCAGGAGGTAAGCTGAAATTTTTGTGGTACCTACCAAACGCTGAGATGCATCGTCAAACATTAAGTGCACCACGTGCTTTGTGCCTTCCTCTTTTATGGGTTGTGCTTGTAGGTCGTGGGGAACCAACAACTCTTTTACGGGGCCCCATTCAAAGAAGGCGCCAAAGGAGGTTATGTTGCTGACTTTTAACGCAGAAAACCGCCCCAATTCAAGCAATGGTTTGTGCGGTGTGGCTAAAGGGCGTTCTTCTTGGTCGAGGTAAACGAACACATTCATATCATCGCCAATATGCAAAGTTTTGGGAACATAAGCATTTGGCAGGAGAACAGAGTCTCCCGTTTCATCTTCTAAATAGATGCCTTGCGGTGTTTTGCGCGAGGCCTTTAGGGTATGTGATTTTCCTATTTGTATCATTTGCGGCTCCAGATGTTGTATTTAAGTATGCAATAAATGGCGCGAACACCATCTTTCCAACCGATTTTTTTCCCTTCGGCATAGGTTCTTCCGTAATACGAGATACCCACTTCATAGATTCGAATTCCGGGTATACGCGAAATTTTAGCAGTCACTTCCGGCTCGAAACCAAAGCGGCTTTCTTTTAACTGCAAAGACTTAATCACCGGCGCACGAAACATCTTATAGCAAGTTTCCATATCTGTAAGGTTTAGATTGGTAAAAGCATTTGACAGAAACGTCAAAAACTTATTACCAATGGAGTGCCAAAAGAACAAGATGCGGTGCGGATTGCCGCCCATAAAACGAGAGCCATAGACTACGTCTGCATTTCCGTTGAGAATAGGTTTGAGCAAGTGGTTGTACTCCTGTGGGTCGTATTCAAGATCGGCATCTTGAATAAGGATGATGTCGCCTTTGGATTCGGCAATACCCGTATGTAGGGCTGCCCCTTTTCCCTTGTTAACGATGTGATTATAGAGTTTTATGTCTACATCGGGGTGTTCTTCGGCGTAGCGCTCCAAGCGATTCCTAGAATCATCTGTACTACAGTCGTTGACAATAACAATCTCTTGCTTAAGATTACCCATTGGTGTTACCTCACGAATTTTGTCGAGTATGTAATGTATCGTCTTTTCTTCGTTGTAAACCGGAATGACAATAGACAAAATAGTGAAAGTCTCCTTCACAAGAATTTTTTTGCAAATCTACTCTATGATGAACGACTAAAAACCTCGTTTGGCAATAAAAAAGAATTCATCTTTTTCTACTGAATAACCTCTGATAAGATTGGCACAGTCGTTTTCGCCCAAAAAATCAACGCTAAGGTTTGTGGTTTCCGATAGCGGTGTATCGACAAAAACATCAAGCTCTCCTGATGTAATGCTGTATTCACAAACATCTTCATATGTTAACGGTGACACAAAAACAACATCTGCAGAAACTCCTTTTTCGAAGTGGTAAAACCGTGTTGTGTCATTAGATGTGATGGTCAATTGGCGATTGCTTTTTTCCAAGGGCAGAAAATCACTTACAAAGAGCATTGTTCTATTGAGCGTCAATGCATTGTTATTGATCTCAAAGTTTGAGGTAGAGTAATCAAATTCATGGCCATTAGATTGTCCACCGTTATTGACGAGCGTAACCGTTCCTCGACACGAACCGCTTTTGAATGTAAAATTATCAAACACAATGGGGGAAGTGCTTCCCACATCATCATAGTTGCCATTGCTCACCGATACTGAAATATGTCCGGACCGTAAAACGCCGTCAGGAAAAGTAGTACCACCGCCTTGAAAACCATAAAAAATGCTCATCTCATTATTGTTGGAAACTGCCTTGATCTCACTATATAACACTGTGGAATCGGTACTGATAAAGATGGAATCTCTTAAGATCTCATCAACAAGAGCAAGGGTATGAATGATAACCGATTCGGCATCCACATAAGCTTCAACAAAACTCGTCTCTTCCGTTAAATCGGTTGTACCCAGTTCACTTTCACAAGATGAAAAAGAAATAAGTAGTGTGGCACACATTAGGGAGCTAAAACGATGTGTTTTCATGATGCATGTTTTTTATAAACCATTGGATATGTCAGGTTCATTTCCTTCATCGACTTTCTTACGTTGGCGTTTTTCAGAACGATCCCAAAGGGCAATATTAATCCCAGTTTGCACCATAGCACCGCGAAAGTGTGAAATAGAAATGTTGTTGGTCATAACATCGGTTAATAAAAAAAACTGAAAACCAGGTAAGTATAATTGAAATCCGACCCCACCACCAAATACTTTTCCTTGCACAGTGGTTACGCTTGCCATGGCGCTGATAAATCTAGCCGGACGTATGACGTACCTAAAGTTAACATCTACATGATGATTATTCAACCAGTTGGTATATCGAGCCACACCGTGAAATTGATGCATTTTGGTTAAGTCATAAGTAGCACCCACGTACAGTTGCGTAGGTAGTGAACGACGATAATTAGCGCCATCTTCATAATCAAGCCCATAGATAATACTCAGGGTATCTAGAAATTCACCGGTAAACACATTGTCGTTTCTGACATCGTATCTAATCCCTTCATAATCCCAAGAAGCCTTGCTGCTTACATCAATGTTATTGGCTGTATAATTTACCGCCCCTAAGCCCAACAAAGATGCCGAAACGGAAAGTTTATTATTGATATTGTATTCAGCTCCAAGGTCTATCGAGTAGCCGGTGTTTTGATTGAAGCTATAGCGAGAAAGCGCCTCATCAAATCCATAATCTAAGATTGCCCCATCTTCATCAAAGATGGGGCCTCCTACAAAGGATGAGCGCGCATTAAAATCGCTCTTTGTTAACCATGCTTCATCTTCAAACTGAATTTGAAGGTTGTTGTTATCTCTGCGAACATGGAAATTATATATACCTTGATGGCGATAGAGTCTTGCGCCAACGGTTAGTTTATCGTTAATTACGTAAGAGGCTCCGGCGTGAATTGAGGCCAACATGGTGGTTTCCATTGACCACCCACCAAATTGAACCGTTTGGTTTTCAAATTGAGCATTCCCTCTCGTAATCAAACGAATTAAATTCTCCGGAACCTGAATGTGATTAAATTGGTTGATCATCCCGCCAAAACTAATCTGCCACTTCGAGGACAGATTGATGCTGGTAAACATGATGTTTGACGTTGTACCACCCCTTAGAAACTCATTGCCGTTAAAATTACCGAGTATATTCTCAATATTGTCGTTTAATACCGTGCCCTTTCCCATGATGTCATATGCAGAAAAGGCTGAGCTGTGCGCCATTGCACCGGTATGAACCAACCCGATGGACAATCTTTGATTGGTTCTGGTGGCGGGATTTAACAAACTGCTCTGTGCAACATCTTTATAGTTGTATAAAAGTAAATCATTCTGTTGCGAAAAGAGGTTTAAAGTCATAAAACCCCAAAGAGCTAAGGCGAAAAAACATTTCTTAGTCATCGTCTGAGGAATTAATGTTATAGGAATTAAGCCCCGCTTTTACTCGAATGAGTGATTTGAAGTCGTAGTCATCATAAATAACGACTCTTTGCTCCCCTTGACTGGCCGTACCCAATTTCAAACGCAACTTGTAGGTAGTGGCAAAGGGAATAACATCTAAAACATCCTGATCAAAAATCACAGACTCGGAATAGCTAACTTCATTTGTTACTCGGCCATTTTCATCCACTTCCGCCGGTTGCAGCACCGTTAAACTCACAGAGTCCAAACGTACCTCATTGGTATCAATGAGAATTAGTTCAAGTTCTGTCCAGAAGGGAAATCTATTGACCGACCGAAGATCCAATTCTAGTCGGTTAAGGTCAAGCTGTAAAAGCTGTTTCAATACATCTTGTTCAGACTCTTGAGTTAGGGTAATTTCCTCTGCTGAAAAGTCTAAGGGAATGATCAATTCAACATCGATGACGAGATTACTATTGCGATTGGCAAAGTTGAATTTTGAACTGTCTTGATCATCGTTAACGACAACGGTTCCCTGTAGAAATAGTTGTTCGGGTATGTTTTGTAAAAATTTGACGATATCGGAGTTGTTTTTGTCAAAAACAGTAGTGGTGGATGTTGTTACCCCCGGGGCACTGGCCGCATCGACAACAATTTCCGGCAAATTTATGAGAGAAGGGGAGGAGCCCTTCTTGATGCCGTTCACAGCCGGTGTAAATTTCAAATCAATGCCGAAGGGATTATGAACAGTAATTCGCAATTCAGGTTCATAGAGGGTAATCATTCCTTGAAACCGTTCTATTCCGCCAAAATCTATGGGTTGTTTAAGGGAAGGTAGTGCTACCACTCGACGACCAATGTAACCTTCGATGGTTTCAACACGTAAATTACTAAACCGCCAATCATAGGCAATGGTATCATCGCCGCTTAACCCTGCAGCATTGGTTACTTCTACAGAGTAAGCAATGCCATTTAATCCGGTAGCTGAGGTAAAGTCTACGTTTAACCCACTTACATCAAACGAACCACTCTGAGAGGACGTGGTAACTTCAAAATCAAAAACCGCTGGAAGACCATTGAGCGTTGCATTCAAAAAACGAAACTCTACGGTGGTTCCTACCGGATAGGTTTGTTTAAATTCAAAATTCAAATTTCCAGCATGAAGGACTATATGGTCTAAAGACGCGCCGCCGTAGACGGATAGGCTGAACTCAAATGGAATAACCCCCATATTTTCTGTTATGATATGGGGCGTTTTGGGTTGGTCTGGTGGTAAATCAAAGTAAGCCTCACCATCGTGATTAATGACGCTGTCTTCGCTGAATACCAATTGAAGCTTCCCGTCCGGAAGTCTATTTATAAAGGAAACTTCTTCGTCTATATCCTTTATGTCAAAAAAAGCACGGATGAGGGGAGCAGACCAATCAGAACTAATATCATCACCTAAAATGCTGGTGTCTAAGTCATCTTTCCAACAACTGGTGGTGAGCATTAAGATGATTAAAAATGTAAAAATTCTCATGGACTGAGTAAAAGCTTTTTGGTTAATGGCTTAAGTTAAACGCATATGCAAAAATAGGTCAGAAATAGATTCTTTTGGTAAGCTTTTATTTAATAACCATTTCAATACGTCTATTGGCCGCTCGCCCTTCTTCGCTATCGTTGCTGGCAATAGGGGAAGAGGCACCGTAGCCTTTGATGGAAACCCTTTTCGCTGCCACACCACTATCAATCAAGTAAGCTTTGACAGACCGTGCTCTGTTTTCACTGAGCGCCTGATTGTACGAATCACTGCCTTGATTATCTGTATGCCCGGCAATTTCGATTGATAGATTGGAAGAGCGTTTGAGCAACTGCACAACGCGGTTTAATTCGGTATGGCTGGTATTTTTAAGTTCAAATTTATCGTAATCAAAGAAAATATTTCTCAATACCACCGATTCACCTTTTTCAAGTTTATTGAGATCTACAGGCAGTATTCGCGGAGCATCGGCCCCTTCTTGTTCAAGACTGAAATTTTCCGAATGAAACAAATAGTTTTCTTTTTCTACACTTAGGGCATAATCGCGTTGTGCTGGAAGGATAATAAAGAATGCGCCATTCTCGTCACTGTTTAATATCCAAACCGTGTCGTTTTTATTGATGTCAATGACTTCTAACTGTGCACTGGGTATAACTTTCTTGGTTTTGGCGTCTCGTACGACGCCTTCAACAAAGGCCACCGGATTACCTCTGTGGGGAGGAGGGACGTCAAACTTGTAGAGATCCAAACCACCAAATCCTTCGTCTCGTTCGGAGGCAAAAAAACCAGTTCTTCCGTCCGGACTGAGTACTAAGCTAGACTCTTCTTTATGGGTGTTAATGGGGTAGCCAAGGTTTTTGGGTTTACCCCAGGTGCCGTCTTCAAGTCGTTCACTTACAAAAAAGTCTAAATCTCCAAATCCCGGGTGTCCATCTGAAGCAAAGTACAAACGGGTGTTGTCAAAGTATATAAAGGGCGTCGTTTCCCTATGCGGCGTGTTTACTTCACCGGGAATGGGCTTTGCTGTAGTCCAATTTCCATCGGCACGTTTTTCACTGTACATGATGGTCATTTTTGAAGAGCGCATATCTTTTCCGCGCACAAAATAAAGTGTTTTGCCGTCGGGAGAAATACTGGGCATAGACTCCCAAGCGGATGTATTGATGGCGTCTCCAAGATTTTGAGGTTGAGACCACATCCCTTTGGTATCGCGAAAAGCTATGTAAATATCACAAGATCCGTATCCATCAGGTCTTTGACAACCGGCAAAAAACAAGGTGTTTCCATCGGCACTGAGTGATTGGGCGCCTTCATTGTTATCGGTGTTTAAACGGCCTTTTAACCGTTCCTTGGGTGACCAGTCACCGTCTTCTTGTTTGATGCTCGCAAAGAAGTCCTCATCGCGTTTTGGCCCCTTTATTTGTCGTTCTGTAAACACCAGTACTTCGCCATCTGCACTGATGCTGGGGAAGTATTGATGACCATCATCGTTGATGTTTTTGCCTAGGTTTTCCGGCGAAAAAGGAAAGGGGTTCTTAATGGCTTCCGCGGCAAATTCACTGCTTACTATAATACGCTGCGCCATATCATTGGCTCGGGCAGCACTTCGTCTCAAGTCCAAATACGCGCGCATGTAACGCTTGGCTTCGTCGTACTGCTGGTTGATAAAAGAGGTTTCTCCCAAATTGAATAGCACATAGTCTGCTTTACCCGTTTTTAGTGCGGACTTATAAAACGCTATCGCTTTGTCGTAATCTTCATTGCCGTAATAAATGTCGGCACGAAGAATCCATGCGTCTACAAAATCGGGATCTTTTTTATTTACTTTTTCAAGGTGCCCAAGTGCCTTCTGAATATCATCACCCCTTAGTGCTTGTCTGGCTTTTTCAAATTCTTTAAACGATTTTTTTGATTGGGCACAGGCTGGCTGGAGGAATATTAACGTGAGTATGAGTAAAGAAGTGCGCATATCAAGGAATTTTCAGGTATTTGTGCGTTTGAAGTGAAACGCACCATTGAGGATTAGCCATTACGTAATCGACCAATTCTGGAGTTACACGTTCGCTTCGACTCCATTCGGGTTGTAAAAATAAGCGACAATCTTTATTGACCTGTTTGGCGTGGTCTTCAGCCCAGATATAATCGTGCTTATTAAAAATTATGACCTTTAGCTCATTGGCCACTTGGTACCACTCCGATGTGGGTGGTTTGGTTTTTTTAGGCGATAAACAGACCCAGTCCCATAATCCGGAAAAAGGATAAGCACCTGATGTTTCTAAGTGAATAACAAATCCCTCTTGGCGAAGCAGACTTGTCAGTGGTGTCATGTTATAAGTGGCGGGTTCTCCACCGGTAATCACCACTGTCTTACAACCGCTTTTTGCTCTGGATTCCTTGGCTTTCAAAACAATGTCTTCAATAGCAGTAGGAGGGTGCCGGTTGGCGTCCCAACTTTCTTTGACATCACACCAATGACAACCCACGTCACATCCACCTATTCGAATAAAATAAGAAGGGGTTCCGGTGTGAAACCCCTCTCCTTGTACGGTATAAAAGTCTTCCATCAGAGGAAGAAAAAGTCCGCTCTCAACCAGAGATTGACGTTCTTCTGCAATCGTCATGAACCGTTAGTTTTTGGCATCGTCTTTCACTTCGTCACCAGCAGACGAGGACTGCTTTGGCGCTTCGGTTTGCACGATTAATGTGTCATTATCCTTATCCAAGTCCATTTTCACTACCGAACCTTCTTTTACTTTGCCATTGATGATTTCTTCTGCAAGAGGATCTTCGATGTACTTTTGAATGGCTCTTGTCAATGGACGAGCACCAAAATGTGGATCAAAGCCTTTGTCGGCAACAAAGTCTTTTGCTTTCTTGGTCAATTTTAATGTATAGCCAAGATCGGTGATACGCTCAAACAGTTTCTTAAGTTCAATCTCAATAATCTTGAGAATATCTTCTTTGTCGAGCGGATTAAACAACACCACATCATCGATGCGATTGAGGAATTCCGGAGCAAAGGCTTTTTTCAATGCGCTTTCGATTACCCCCTTAGATAATTCGGAAGATTTGTCGCTGCGAACTTTCGTTTGGAAGCCTACCCCTGTTCCAAAATCTTTTAACTGACGAGAACCCACGTTCGAAGTCATGATGATGATGGCGTTTTTAAAGTTGACTTTACGTCCCAGGCTATCGGTTAGCTGTCCATCGTCTAATGCTTGCAACAACAAATTGAAGACATCGGGGTGGGCTTTCTCGATTTCGTCAAGTAGAACGACCGAGTAGGGCTTGCGACGAACTTTCTCGGTCAACTGACCACCTTCTTCGTATCCAACATATCCTGGAGGCGCACCAATCAGACGGCTCACGGCAAATTTTTCCATGTACTCACTCATATCGATGCGAATCATGGCATCTTCGGAGTCAAAAAGAACACGAGACAAATCTTTGGCCAGTTGCGTTTTTCCCACGCCGGTTGGCCCTAAGAAAATAAAACTACCAATAGGCTTCTTGGGATCTTTCAATCCGGCACGGTTACGCTGAATGGCTTTGACAACTTTTTTAACGGCATCGTTTTGACCAATCACCATACCTGTCAACTCACCTTCAAGGTTAGCCAAGCGCTTACCCTCTTTTTGGGCGATGCGTTGAACGGGGATACCCGTCATCATGGCCACAACTTGAGCCACGTTGTCTTCGGTAACGTTTACGCGATTTTTCTTAACCTCTTCCTGCCACTCTTGTTGGGCACGTTCTAGATCGGCCTCTAAGTGCTTTTCATCGTCTCTCAATCGAGCCGCTTCTTCGTATTTCTGACGTTTGACAACATTGATTTTTTCTTCGCGGATCTCCTCCAGTTTACGCTCTAGTTCCAGCACCTTTTTGGGCACCTTAATGGAAGTGATATGTACTCGAGAACCTGCTTCGTCTAAGGCATCAATGGCCTTGTCGGGCAAATGGCGGTCAGATATATACCTGGTCGTCAACGACACGCAAGCTTTAATGGCATCTTCCGTATAATTAACGTTGTGGTGATCTTCGTACTTGCCTTTAATGTTGTCCAGGATTTGCATGGTTTCTTCCGGTGTGGTGGGCTCTACCATGACTTTTTGAAAGCGGCGTTCGAGGGCGCCATCTTTTTCTATGTACTGTCGGTATTCGTCGAGTGTGGTAGCGCCGATGCACTGAATCTCCCCCCGTGCAAGTGCAGGCTTGAACATATTGGAAGCGTCGAGAGAGCCGGTAGCTCCACCAGCGCCAACAATGGTGTGTAGCTCATCTATGAAAAGAATGATGTCTTGATTTTTCTCCAACTCATTCATCAGAGCTTTCATGCGTTCTTCAAATTGCCCGCGATACTTTGTGCCAGCAACAAGTGATGCCAGGTCTAGTGTAATAACACGTTTGTTGAACAGCACCCGGCTTACTTTGTGTTGCACAATTCTCAAAGCCAATCCTTCTGCAATGGCAGACTTACCCACACCGGGTTCTCCAATAAGTAAGGGATTGTTTTTCTTTCTGCGACTCAAAATTTGCGACACGCGCTCTATTTCCATTTCTCTGCCAACCACCGGATCCAGCTTTCCATCTTCAGCCATTGCCGTAAGGTCTCGACCAAAATTGTCTAAAACCGGGGTCTTGTTCTTTCCATCAGCACGTCCGCTACGAGGGGTTCCGGAGCCGGAACCACTACTTCTACCTGCGGAGGAGCCACGGTCGCCCATATCGTCTTCTTCTTCAGAGAATGACATACTAGGGCCCTCTGAATCCTGAGAAGGTCGATTGCGTAGATCCTTTTGATCGTCGGAAAAGTGCATTTGGTATTCCATCTTTACAGTTTCGTAGTCGACGTTAAACTGGGCAAGAATTCTAGAAGTAGGGTCGTCTTCATTGCGAAGAATGCATAGGAGTAGGTGACTGGTTCTAATGGTAGAGCTGCGAAACAGCTTGGCCTCTAAAAAAGTCGTTTTTAACGCTTTCTCAGCTTGTCTGGTCAAAGGTAAATTTTTACCTGGGGTAATAGATGCGGCAATATTAGGGGTATTTACCGATTCAATCTTGTGACGAACAGACTCTGTGTCAACGCCTAAATCATGCAATATCTGAATGGCACTGCCTTCACCTTCGCGAATCAGTCCAAGCATTAAGTGTTCCGTACCTATAAATTCGTGCCCCAGTCGCAGCGCTTCTTCTTTACTGAAACTGATGACATCTTTTACTCGGGGTGAAAAATTTTCTTCCATCGGAATATTATCAATTGTTTTTGGGACAAAAAACGCCCATTTGTTATATAACGTACGAATGTTGTGCCATGTTTGAACATTCACAAAAAATGTCAAACCATAGGGAATTATGTAGTGACACCAAATCTACAACGACAAAACAAACGCGATTGTTAATAATGTATTTTTTTTTAACAGTGGATGTGTATAATTAACACCTAAAATTTCGCATTTAAGCTATCAAAACGATGTTTGAATATGTATTTTTGCTTTTTAAGACGAAAGTGTCTTAGATGGTCTTTTACGTTTGTTGTTTCGGACCAAATTACTCGTAGTACAACCCATTTATATAAGCTGACATTATGGCTGAAGGAGAAAGAATTATTCCTATAAACATAGAGGAGGAAATGAAATCCTCGTACATCGACTATTCGATGTCGGTCATTGTATCACGTGCATTACCTGATATAAGGGATGGTTTAAAGCCCGTGCACAGAAGGGTTTTATTCGGTATGCACGAATTAGGTGTACAGTCCAATAAGTCATATAAAAAATCGGCACGTATTGTAGGAGAGGTGCTTGGTAAGTATCACCCACACGGCGATTCCAGTGTTTACGACACCATGGTGCGCATGGCGCAGAGTTGGTCGTTGAGATACATGCTTGTCGATGGTCAGGGTAACTTTGGTTCGGTAGACGGAGACAGTCCGGCCGCCATGCGTTACACCGAAGCGCGTTTACGTAAAATTTCCGAAGAAATGCTTTCGGATATTGAAAAGGAAACCGTTGACTTTCAATTAAACTTTGACGATACGTTAAAAGAGCCCACAGTTCTCCCCACACGCATTCCCAATTTATTGGTGAATGGCGCATCCGGAATTGCCGTTGGTATGGCTACCAATATGCCCCCTCACAATTTAAGCGAGGTATCTGACGGTGTCAATGCCTACATAGAAAATCCGGATATTGACGTTGCCGGGTTAATGCAATATATCAAAGCACCTGATTTCCCAACAGGCGGTATTATTTATGGTTATGAAGGTGTAAGAGATGCCTTTGAGACCGGAAGAGGGAGAATCGTTGTCCGCGCCCGTGCAAATTTCGAAGAGGTGAGGGGCCGAGACTGCATCGTGGTTACGGAAATTCCGTATCAAGTCAATAAAGCCGAGATGATTAAAAAGACGGCCGACTTGGTAAACGACAAGAAAATTGACGGCATTGCCGATATCCGTGACGAAAGTGATCGCAATGGAATGCGCATTGTTTACGTCATGAAAAAAGATGCCATCCCCAATGTGGTACTCAATAAATTGTTTAAGTACACGGCACTTCAAACCTCCTTTAGTGTCAACAACATTTGTTTGGTAAAGGGGCGTCCGGAAGCGGTTAATCTAAAAGACCTAATCCAACACTTTGTGGAATTTCGACATGAAGTTGTGATTCGACGCACCCAATATGATTTGAGAAAGGCTGAGGAGCGCGCACATATCTTGGAAGGATTGATTATTGCTTCAGACAACATTGACGAAGTGATAGCCATTATTAGGGGGTCCGGTAACGCCGATGAAGCCCGCACCAAATTGATTGAGCGCTTTGAGCTGTCAGAAATACAAGCACGTGCCATTGTTGAAATGCGCTTGCGTCAGTTAACCGGATTAGAGCAAGAAAAACTCCGCTCCGAATACGACGAACTGATGAAAACCATCGAGTATTTAAAAAGTGTACTTGCCGACAAGGCACTTCGCATGCAAATCATCAAAGATGAGATGCTCGAAATCAAAGAAAAATATGGCGATGCGCGTAGAACAGACATCGAATTGTCTGGAGGCGAAGTAAGCATTGAAGACATGATCCCCAATGAAGAAGTGGTCATTACCGTTTCACATGCCGGATACATTAAGCGTACCTTATTATCTGAATACAAGACCCAAGGTAGAGGAGGGGTTGGCCAACGAGGTGCAACCACCAGAGATCAGGATTTTGTCGAGCATGTATTTGTTGCGAGAAACCACAATTATCTCTTGTTCTTCTCTGAACATGGTAAGTGTTACTGGTTAAAAGTTTACGAAATACCTGAGGGCTCCAAAGCAAGTAAGGGTAGAGCCATTCAGAACTTGATCAATATTACACCAGACGATAAGGTGATGGCCTTTATCAACGTGGAAAACCTCACCGAAGAAGAATACATCAACAATCACTACGTGGTGTTGGTGACCAAAAAAGGGATTATCAAGAAAACAACTTTAGAAGCATATAGCCGTCCGAGAGTGAATGGTATCCATGCGGTTAAAGTTCGAGAAGGCGACCAACTACTAGAGGCCAAACTTACCGATGGTGAAAGTGATATCGTTATGGCTGTACGCAGCGGTAAAGCCATTCGCTTTAATGAATCCTTGGTTCGCCCTATGGGGAGAACAGCTTCAGGTGTACGCGGTGTTAAATTGGCCGATGAGAATGACGAATTGGTCGGTGCCATCACCATTAAGCCGGGCGAAGCAGATATTATGGTGGTGAGTGAACGCGGATACGGTAAACGCTCTGACCTAGAAGAATACCGTATCACCAACCGTGGTGGTAAAGGAGTAAAAACCATAAATATCACCGACAAGACCGGAGCTCTGGTGGCCATAAAAGCCGTTACCGATGACAATGACTTGATCATCATTAACAAAAGGGGCATAACCATTCGTCTAAGTGTTAGTGGCATGAGGCTAATGGGTCGAAATACCCAAGGTGTGCGACTTATCAAACTAAAAGACAACGATGCCATTGCTTCAGTTGCCCGTGTACCGGCTGCCGTTGAAGATGAAGAAATTGTAGACGAAACATTGGATGGCAAGGTTGTTGAAAACAATAATGAAGAAGGGGAGGTGCCGGAAACGGAATAAACCAATCCTTCAACTAAAACAAAAAAGAAAAATAATCTGTCATGAAGAAAATTTTGATCATTGCAACCACGCTGTTATCATTTGCCATTTTTGCACAGGAGAGTACACATATTTCCAGTGCCATCATTGCTCTTGATACAAGACAAGATGTTAAAGAAGCCAAAGAGTATATCGATAATGCGCACGAAATCATCCAAGGCAAGGATGCTTCCTCCGTGTCAAAAAAGAACATGGGCAAGTATTTGCACTACTATGGCCGCATTCATTTGGCCATTTCTCAGTCTAAAGATGAAGATATTAAAGCATTAGATGAGGACGCCTTAGACAAAGCTTTGGAATTCTTCTTTAAGAGTTATGCTTACGAAACGAGCATTGGTAAAAACTACTTCCGCAAGGAATCAGAACGTGCCATTCCCGGTATTCTGCCCTTGGTTACACAACGAGGTGCACAATTTGACCAAATGGCACAAATGGCTCTCCAACAAGGAAATGAAGAAGATGCCAAGCAGTACCGACAAAGGGCATATGACGATTTCATGAAAGCCTATAGCTATGCGCAAAAAGATCCCATCAACCGCATCGATACATCGCTGTATTACAACGCCGGTTTGATGATGGTGAGTAATCAAGATTACGAAATGGCCATCAAACACTTTGAAGAACTTATCGATATGGGATATAAGGGCATTTCTTTTGAAGGGAAAAATGTGGAATCAGGTAAGTATGAGATGTTTCCCAACGAACGAACAGCTCTAGCATCAGAAGAAAGAGGAACCCATGTAGAAATACGTCAATCTGAGCCGGTTACCGCAGAGCTATACAAAATGTTGGCTTTGTCTTACAGACAAGCAGATCAGATAGATAAGTACAAAGAGACCATCTCAAAAGCCCGTACATTATTTCCGGAAAATGAAGAGCTGATTAGAGAAGAACTGTCTATTTTCTTGGAAAATGAAGAATACGAAAAAGCCATCGAAAACATCGATGCGTCCCTTAAAAACGATCCTGAAAATCCTTTATTCTTATATATCAAGGGTACCTTGTATTACAGTAATATCAAGGATTTTGAAAAAGCAAAAGATGCTTATAGAGCTGCCATTGCAATTGATCCAGAGCATGCCGATGCCAACTACATGATGGGCGTACTGTATATCGACGAAGCCAATAAGTTTGTTGAGAAAATGAACAAGTTGACCACCAGTGCAGCTGATATGAAGAAATACGATAAACTAAAGGCTGAACAAAAAGAGGTTTTCAAAAAAGCCTTGCCGTATTTTGAAAAAGCCAATGAAGTAAATCCCGGAGATGTGGATGTTTTACGTGCACTTCAACAAGTTTACTTCAAAACAGGGAGTAAGAATAAAGCATTGGAACTTGACGCACAGATCGAAGCTGCATTAGCCAACTAAAAAATAAAACCATAGAAATAAGAGAAGACGGAATGTATTGTTCCGTCTTTTTCTTTCGTGATTCAACTTAACATAATATATATTATAGGAATTGTGTGGCGGGTGATTATGTGCGTGGTTGTATGATTCATTTGTTTATATAACATGTGTAAAAATTATTTCATCGTGGTTTCATGAGCATGTGTTTAATATTAACTTTGAACGCTATGGAATATTCGCTTTGGACCATCGCCATTTTTGTTACCGTCATCATTGGACTCTTGATCCTAGACCTCGGCGTTTTTAGAAAAGACGACAAACAAGTTTCTAATAAAGAGGCTTTGATGTGGACCGCCGTGTGGATTGGTCTGGGTTTGTTATTTGGTTTATATCTCCGTTGGTTTCATAGTGTACAAACATCAACAGAATACTATACGGCGTTTATCATCGAAAAAGCCTTATCGATGGACAATCTTTTCATCTTTGTCCTCGTATTCAAATTCTTTTCCATCCCCGATAAATACCAACATCGCGTACTTTTCTGGGGAATACTTGGCGCTATTGTCTTTCGGGCTATTCTCATATTTGCCGGAGTGGAAATCATTCGGTTGACGTATTTACCCGGATTTGATATTGGAAATATTCACATAGACGAATTTAACGTCGTCCTTTTTGGTTTCGGAGTTTTTCTTTTTATAACTGGTATTAAAACGTTTAAAGAACACAAAGATCAAAAACCTGATGACATACAAAAACATCCCGGCGTGCGACTGGTCAATCGTTTTTTTACCGTTCATCCCAAAATCGAAGGAAACAAATTTTTTGTTCGCATCAACGGGAAACGCGCAGCAACACTGCTTTTCTTGGCTGTTGTAGTCATTGAGTTGTCCGATATTCTATTCGCTTTGGACAGCATCCCGGCCATTTTCACCATAACACAAGATCCAATGGTACTATACACCTCAAACATATTTGCCATTTTGGGTTTGAGAAGCTTGTATTTCCTTTTAGCCAACAGCATCCACTTGTTTACTTATCTTCGTCAAGGATTGGCGCTTATTCTCCTTTTTATAGGCTCTAAGATGCTTATAGCGCCTTTTTACCATATCAAACCCTTTCATTCGCTTATTGTCATTGGTGGCGTTTTGACACTATCTATAGTAGCGTCATTGGTGCACAGAAAAAGTATTCAGTAGTATGTTGTCAGTCAGAAAGTTGATTTATTTTTTGCTGTTTATTACAATCGGTTGTCGACCATCAAAGAACGACCCAAAACACCTGGTCTTTAGATATAACGAACCGGCAGGAATTACCAGCTTAGACCCCGCATATGCACGCGCTCAATCCGGTATTTGGACATCGCACCAACTCTTCTCTACCTTGGTGGAACTGGACGCCGACTTACAGGTGACGCCCGGATTAGCAAAAGATTGGCACATTTCAGATGACGGAAGAAGCTACACCTTTTACTTGAGAACCAGTGTGCACTTCCACCCGCACCCAACCTTTTCCGGTAATCGCTTGCTTACTGCTGCAGACGTGGTTTACTCGCTCAATCGTCTTAAAGACCCCGCCGTATCGTCTCCCGGAGCGTGGGTTATGGGATGGGTAGATAGCATTTATTCTTCCAATGACTCAACGGTACACATCCAACTTCAACGTTCGTTTTCCCCCTTTATTCGCGTGATGAGCATGAAGTATACATCCGTTGTTCCGCAGGAAGCTGTAGAGAGCACAGCGTATCCTTTTGCTGAATTCCCCAGTGGAACAGGCCCTTTTTATCTCAAGCGATGGGTTCCCGGAGACCGACTTATTCTCAGGCGATTTGACAAGTATTACATCCCGCTTCCCGAAAATGGCATTCAGTCGGTGGTGGTGCGATTTATCACCGATAAGCTGTCTGCTTTCTTAGCATTTTTAAAAGGTGATTTGGATTTTATCTCTGGACTCGATGTATCGTACCGCGACGACATCATTGACGCAGACGGTCAGTTGAGAGAAAAATACCGTCATCAAATGCGCTTAGAAACCACCTCTTATCTCAATACCGAATATTTGGCGTTTAATACGGAAAAACTCAAGGCAGAAAATAGCCCCTACGCAGACCCACGGGTAAGGCGAGCCATGGCCATGACTGTCAACTTGGAGCAATTGTCGAAGTATTTACTCAGTGGTATGGGGACACCGGCCAGAGTGGGCATGACGCCTCCATCGCTTCACAGCAACATGACGCCCCTCTTTGAAACCAATCGCGACAGTGCCCGAACCTTGTTGGCCGAAGCCGGATACCCAAACGGAAAGGGGTTGCCAACGCTTCTGCTATACACCAATCCCGGCTATCAAGACATGGCTGAGTTTATTCAAAGTGAATTAAAAAAAGTTGGCTTCCCTCTCAAAGTGGATGTAGCTCCACCTTCTACCCTTCGCCAACAAATTGCTACCGGAAAAGTGGATTTTTTCAGAGCTTCCTGGATTGCCGACTATCCAGATATAGAAAACTACATGCTGTTGTTTTTCAGCGAAAACATTCCCCCATCCGGTCCGAATTACTCCCGCTTCAAATCAGCCGAAGCCGACGCCCTTTACCGAGCATTGGCCAGCTCTGGCGACCAACTGGAACGCGATTCCCTGCACAAGGCAATGGAGCACCTCATTCATGCAGACATGCCCGTCATACCTCTTTTTTACGATAAAGTTATTCGTTTGATTAACCCAAATATTGAAGGATTTCCAATAAATGCACTGAATTTGTTGGAACTGCGTTGGGTAATAAAACAGTAGATACGGGGCATGCCCTGCCTCTACTGTTCATTGTATTTCAGACCAACAACAACCGGTCTGTGATCACTAAGATATTGGTCTTTGGACAAAACCTCGTAATGAACCGGTTCAAAGACACTCGGGTCGAAGAAAACCCAATCAATTCGCAACGGGAACCAACTCTCTACATACGTTCTACCTATCCCCCTACCCGCAGCAGAAAATGCATCGTTCAATTTGCGATTGAACACACGGTAAGTATATGAGGCCGGAGCGTCGTTCATATCGCCACATAAAATGACGGGATGTGGACTTTCCTTTAAAAACGCTTTTAGGGTTTTGAGCTGTTTACTCCTTTGAGTAAAGCCGGCGAATAAACGTTTTATGACCGAAGTAAAGCGCAGTCTTAATTCATCAATGTCTTTGACGTTACCCTCTTTCAAAGCCTCAAAGTCTTTAACATCAAAATAAAATGAAGCCAAGTGCACATTGATGATTCTTACCGTATCGTTGCTGAGTAAGACATCGGCAAAAATAAAGTAATTATTGAAACTCTCCGTGTGCTCATAAGCCACTGAACCTGTATCGATAAAAGGCAGCTTAGAAAAAATAGCTAAACCAAAATCGTTTGACGGATTGGTGTACTTGATGAATGTGTGCGGAAAATCAAGTGTGGGTGTTTGTTGGAAATTGTAATACTCCTGCATGGCTAATACATCCACATCGGCTTGGTGAATGATTTTTTTCTGGGCACTCGCGACATTCACATCGTCAATCCATCTATAAGCATTAAACATTCTCACGTTGTAGGTCATCAAATGTAAATCAGACGCGACGTTGTTGGTGACGTTCGTTGCACCAAGTGAAACCCAACTATGAAAAGATGGAATGGTAAAAAATGTGGTAAACAAAAGAATCCACATGAATTTATCGCCACGATAAACAAACCACACCAAAAAAAAGATGTGGAGTATAAAAAATACCGGAAGTCCTAATGTGGCCAAGCCTAGTAGGGGAAAATAATATGGTGGGATGACGATGGCAATAAGCGATAACCATAACATCAACATAATAAGAAGTGAAAGTGTCTTTACCACACCTCCCAATAAGGTTTTTTTTCTGGTCTTCAATGTGTAGGTGCTGTTTTCAAATAAAAAAATGAGCCATTATGTCCAGTGTCAAAATTACATTTTTATCACCACGTTTTTAACCCATCAGCAAAAATTAATCGTTTTATAATTTTGCCATCTATACATCTTTACTCTCTTCTGTAATAGAGAGATTTAGTTGGCAGCTATTTTATGCAAAACAGTCAATAAATAATCGATGTCATCCTCTGTATTCTGTTTGCCAATGGAAATGCGTAATTCCACATATCCTTTAGGTAAACCCATAGCTTCTACAACATGAGATCGCTGGTGACTTCCGGACTGACAAGCACTGCCGGCACTTAAAGCTACGCCCGCTAAGTCAAATTCCAAAAGAATGGCCGAGGTAGATTTATTCGAAGGAATAGATAGGTGAACGATGTGCGAGGCGGTGGAAGTGCCATTTCTTTTCGCTCCTTTTATTTGAGACAAGCCTTCCAATAAACGATTGGCGAGAAGTTGGACTTTTTTTTGATTGGCATCCTTGTTCTTCTGCGCCTTTTCCCAAGCGGCGGTAAACCCTGCTATACCTGGAATATTTTCAGTTCCTGGGCGCAGCGATCGCTCCTGACTCCCTCCACGCCACAACGCGTGTTTTTCTCTTGCCTTATTGATATAAAGAAGTCCAACACCTTTAGGGCCGTAAATTTTATGTGCCGATAAGCTAAAGTAATCGACGAACTGCGCTTTTGGCTTTATATCTTGATAAAGCGCTGCTTGTACACAATCACAAAAAAACAATCCATTGTAATTGCTTACCATCTCACCGATTTCTTTCAGCGGATGTATTACCCCGGTTTCGTTGTTGACATACATGATGGCCACAAGAGCCTTTCCGGGGTGCAATTGCAGCGCCTCCGACAATTCACTCAGGTCAATGGCTCCGTGCTGGTTGACCGGCAAAATGGTAAGCGGTATGTTGTGCCTTATATGCATCTCATTTGCAGCATCCATTACCGCTTTATGCTCGGTGGAAACGGTTATTATGTGCTTTACACCTTCTTTACATGCGCTGTGAAATGCGATGGTTATCGATTCGGTTGCTCCACTGGTGAAAAAAATCTCTGCCGGATCTACATCAAAATCATTGGCAAACTGTCTTCTTGCCCGCTCGAGCAAACTTCGGGACGTTCTGCCAAACGCATGGGTCGACGAGGGATTGCCCCAAGAATATTTCATCACGGACAAAACTGCTTCAATACTGCTTTCATCTACCGGCGTGGTGGCGGCATTGTCGAAGTAGACTTTTTTTATACTCATGAATGCACCTTACTAAGCCAATGTTTTGCTAGGTCTTGCTCTGAAGTTCGCCCCCCTTTATGAGCAAACGCGTTTGATCCCGGTATTTGCTGATAGTCCTTAGACATAGATTGGTGTTCATGAGCAATTTTTTCCAGTGCATCAGCGATGTAAACAACTTCTTTGGAAGTCATCGTAGGGTGCAGTGAAAGTCTCACCCATCCGGGTTTATCGGAAGAATCACCGCCATCTATCTTGCCGGTGATTTCCTTGCTTACTTCAGGGGTAACATTAAGCAAGAAGTGTCCGTAAGTGCCCGCGCACGAGCAGCCCCCACGCACCTGAACACCAAAGTGGTCACTTAACAGACTCACGACCAAATTGTAATGAATCTGTTCAAAATAAAAGGAAATAGCACCTATTCTTTCGCGATTGTGATCCGCTAGAATACGTAGTCCGGGAATATTCTGCATGCGATCAAACATATACTCCACCAACAGGCGTTCGCGTTGATGAATCTTATCCGTTCCCATTTCTTCTTTCAAACGAATGGCTAAAGCAGCCTTGATGGTTTGTAAAAAACCGGGGGTTCCTCCGTCTTCGCGAGTTTCGATGTCGTCAAAATAACGGTGCTCTCCCCAGGGATTGGTCCAGGTAACTGTTCCGCCTCCCGGCATATCGGGAACCTTTAATTTGTATAATTCGCGGTTGAATACCACAATGCCCGGACTCCCCGGACCACCTAAGAATTTGTGGGGCGATAAGAAAATGGCATCTAGTGCACATTCAGGGTCATCAGGATGCATGTCTATATCAACATAAGGACCGGAACAAGCAAAGTCAACAAAACAATAACCGCCTGCTCGGTGAATCATTCTTGCAACATCACCATACTTCGTGAATATCCCGGTAACATTGCTGCATCCCGTGATGCTGGCTATTTTTAATGGACGGTCTTTATACCGCTCCAATAGCTGTGAAAAGTGATTGAGATTGATGCATCCGGTTTCGTCGGCTTCGATCAACTCCACCCGGGCAATGGTTTCCAGCCAAGAGGTTTGATTGGAATGGTGCTCCATGTGTGTAATAAACACTACCGGTCTATCGTTTTCCGGTATGTTCACTTGGTCGGAAAATTGCTCGGGAAGCTTTAAACCTAGGATGCGCTGTAGTTTGAGAACTGCCCCGGTCATCCCGGTTCCCGTGGGCAATAACACATCGTCTTTATTGGCGTTTACATGGCGTTTAATGACTTGCTTGGCCTCGTTATAGGCATTGGTCAACAAAGCCCCCGTAAACGATGTTTCGGTATGGGTATTGGCGACAAACGGGCCGATTTCGTTAGAAATTCGTTGTTCTATGGGGCCATACAATCGACCACTGGCAATCCAATCAGCGTAGATCAAGGGCTTTTTCCCAAAAGGCGTTTCGTATTCGGTGTCGATGCCGACGATGTTTTTTCTAAACGGCGCAAAATGCTCCTCAAGCGTTTGCAAATCAATCACGGCCTTTTCCATATCCTTCTATTTTCTGCAAATTTATACCATAGTTTCTATCTGACGAACAAAGGAGGATGCAAGCTCGTCTGCTTCTTCTTGAGATTTCGCCTCTGAGTAAATGCGAATGATGGGTTCGGTGTTTGATTTCCGCATATGCACCCATTTTTCTTCAAAGTCAATTTTTAATCCGTCAACTGTATTGGGCTTTTGGTGGGCGTAATGTGCTTTGAGTTTAGACAACACGTTGTCGGGATTGGTGTTTTCGTTGAGCTGAACTTTGTTTTTACTCATGGCGTACGTGGTGTAGGTTGCTTTCAGATTACTAAGCGTCTTACCCGTTTCCGCCAAGTGCGATAAAACAATGGCCACGCCTACCAATGCGTCTCTGCCATAATGAAGATCGGGAAGTATCACTCCCCCATTCCCTTCGCCACCAATGACGGCATGTTCTTCTTTCATTGTTGTCACCACGTGTACTTCCCCTACGGCACTGGCGAAACGCTTTTGGTTGTATGCGGCGGCCAGATCGTCTAATGCCCTTGATGACGATAAATTCGACACCACGCTACCGGGGTTTTTATTCAGCCAAAAATCGGCCGCTGTTACCAAGGTGTATTCTTCACCGTACATCTCCCCTTTCTCATCGATAAATGCCAAACGATCTACGTCCGGATCAACAACAATCCCCATATCGGCCTGGGACTCTTTAACCACCCGCATGATATCCGTTAAATTTTCTTTCAGAGGTTCGGGGTTATGGGCGAAATGGCCGTGCATATCATCGTTGATTACGTGAATGTTTTTCACGCCAAGCGCACGCAGCATTTCTGGAATGGCAAGTGCACCAACACTGTTGATTCCGTCAACTGCAATGGTAAAGTTTGCCTTGGCAATAGCATCAGCGTTGATTTCCGGTAGATGAAGAATGGCATCGATATGGTGCTTTAGCGCATCTTTAGATTCCGATACCTTACCTAGATTATCAACTGAAGCGTAGTGGAATGCCCCTTCCTGAACAAATTTGAGAATTTTGGCGCCTTCTTCCGCATTTAAAAATTCACCTTTGTGGTTGAGCAGTTTAAGTGCGTTCCAGTTTTCCGGATTGTGGGATGCTGTGAGAATAATGCCTCCGTCGGCCTTTAGTCTTACCACTTCCATTTCCACGGTGGGTGTGGTGGCCAAACCACAATCCACCACATTAATTCCGTAGGCGCAAAGTGTTTGAACGACCAAATCGCGAACCATTAGTCCGGATGGTCTAGCATCGCGTCCGATAACCACGGTGTGCGTATCTTTACCGCCTGAAATCATCCATTTTGCATAAGCCGAAGCAAAAGAGACGATATCGGGGGGGGTTAAGTTTTTGGTGGGAACACCGCCAATGGTGCCTCTAATACCGGAAACGGAAGCAATGAGTGACATAAAAATCTTTTTTTACAAAAGTACAGTAGACAAAACAGCTACCGCAACTACAAGGCGTTTTTTTTGTGTGGGTTGTGTTAATAACAAAGTGAATAATTATCCAAAGACAATGGTGGGTTTAATTTCTTTTAGCGTATATTTAATATTGCATAATCAATACCTCATAGCCTTATGTTAGAGCCTGGTAACTTTGAATATAAAAAGCTGATAGAGCGGTTTGAAGAAATGGTTCTTCGCGGCGAAGAATATTTTTTTGACGTAGAGAATTTTGAAGATATCTCTGATTACTACGTTCAATTTGGCAAAGATCAAAATGCACTTAAGAGCTTAAACATAGGCTTAAAACAGCATCCATTCTCCACGGATTTATTAATACGTCGCGCACAAGTTCATTTGGATTTGTCCAATATGTTGTTGGCTGACCAAGACTTGAAAGCTGCGGAAAACATCGATCCCGAAAACCCCGATTTACTCATTGCCCGAGCCGAATGGTTGTCTAAGCGCGGTCAGCACAACAAAGCCATTCAAAAACTCAAGCGCGCCGGTAATATTTTGGACTCCTTTGAAGAAGTAAATCCCATGATTGCCTCTGAGTATTTGGAATTGGCCGATTACCGAAGAGCGGCTAAATATTTTAAAGAGGTATTGCTCAATGACTACGATGATGGATCCGCACTATTTAGCTTGTCATTTTGTTACGATATGCTCGACGAAAGCGATGAATTGGTTTCATTTTTAAAAACGTACATTGACAACAACCCCTACTCCGAGTTGGCTTGGCATCAATTGGGGTTGGTTTATCAAAAAAATAAACAATTTACATTGGCTATTGAAGCCTTTGATTACGCGTGTGTTATTGACGAGTATTTCTCCGCAGCACATTACGAAAAGGCACGTGCCCACGAGATGTTGGGTGAATTTGACCATGCCATCAGTGTTTACAAAAGCCTGATAGAGGTAGAAGATTTTAATGCTTACGCCTATCTGAGAATGGGGATGGCTTACCGCAGTAAAGGCGACTTAAAACAGGCCAAGCGGTTTATGACCAAAGCCTATATCGATGATCCGGAACTAGAGGATGTGCTATTCAATATGGTACAATTACACGAAGAACTTGAAGAGTGGAGAGAAGCCATTTACTTCATCAATAAACTCACGGATTTTTCGGATACTTCAGGTTTTTTGTTTTACAGCGCCATTATTCACCAAAAAGCCGGACTGATCGATGAATCGGTGGAAATTATTGAAAGGCTTATGGATAGTGATGAATGTCCGGTGGAAGCCTATTTGCTTTATGCCGACTTGATGTTGGAATTAGAAGACATCAACGATAGCCTGGATGTGCTCTATCAAGCCATTGACCGCTATCCCAAAGAGCCGCATATTTTCTTGCGATTAGGTATTATGTTGTTTGAATTGCACGAATTAGATGAAGCCATCTTTTACGTAACCCGGGCATACCACATGGACAAAGTACTGGTAGAAAATTATCTTACACAGTTTCCTCATATAGCCAAACACCCACTCATCAAACGAATTACTGACTAAACCACCTACAATGCAGCGTATTGCCACCGCAATTAAAGGAACAGCCATGGGATTGGCTGAAGTTGTCCCCGGCGTTTCCGGAGGAACCATTGCCTTTATTACCGGAATTTATGAGCGACTAATTACCAGTATTAGAAGCATTGATCGTCAATTGTTAAAACTCATCACCCAAGGCAAACTCAAAGAAGCTTATGCCCATATAGACGGTGGTTTTTTACTCAACCTACTTCTAGGTATGATCATAGGGATAGTGGTTGGTGTATTTGGGGTTACACATTTACTCGACGCCTACCCCATTCGTGTATGGGCGTTCTTCTTTAGCTTGATAGCGGCTTCTTCATTTGTGGTGGCTCGCGATATCAGGCATTTTACTTGGAAAATCCTGCTATTTATTCTTGGAGGCACCCTTTTTGCACTATGGATTACCAGCGGGCAGCCAATTGTGCAAGACAAAACAAACCTGTTGTTCATTTTCATAAGTGGTATTTTGGCCATCTCTGCACTACTGCTTCCCGGATTAAGCGGAAGCTTTGTTCTCCTTCTCCTAGGTATGTACGCCGTTGTTATTCCCGCATTGAGAGACACATTGAGTGGCGAAACCAGCCAGTTTTCGGTGGTCATTTTCTTCGCTTTGGGTTGCATTGTTGGTGTTTTTACATTAAGCCGCGTACTTCATTGGGGGTATGTGCGTTTTCGGGATCAAGTATTGGCCATCCTCACCGGCTTTATGCTGGGTTCATTGAATAAAATTTGGCCATGGCAAGAAGTTATCCAAACAACTTTCGATA
>PXCF01000005.1 GCA_003566715.1 Cryomorphaceae bacterium
CAAAGCAAAGGACTGTTGCGAAAAGGCGAGCGTAGCGAACGCGCCTTTTATCTCTACGGTACGGCATTACACGCCAACAACAATCTCGAAGAAGCCTGTGAAGCTTGGCGATTGGTGAAGAACTTGCCGGAGGCCCAAGAGCAGGTGGAGCAGTATTGTCGGTAAGGGGTGGGAAGTTAATTCAAGTTCTTAAAAAAAAAACGCCCATAAGCCAAAAGCCTATGAGCGTTTTGTTCAAATATCAAAATAAAACCTACGACTCAACCTCCATCAACTCCACCTCAAATATAAGCGTCTGATTGGGTGGTATCACACCACCGGCACCACGCTCACCGTAGGCCAGGTGCGGAGGGATAATCAGTATGGCGCGTTGTCCGGCCGACAAATGCGCAATGCCTTCGTCCCAGCCGCTGATGACTTCGCCTCTACCCAGGGTAAAGGTAATGGGTTCACCACGTTGGAAGGAATCGTCAAAGATTTGTCCGTTGGGGAACATGCCACAGTAGTGCACCGTTACGCTATCGCCTTCTTCAGGCTTGTATGCGCTCTTCGATTCGTCGTTGATGATGACGTAACGAAGTCCGGTTGCCGTTTCTGTAGCGTTCTCCAATATCTCATTCCACTTGTCTTCGGCGGAATTGGTTTTGTCGCTTCCGGCATTCATAGCCTTGGCCTTTTCTTCTGCGAAAATGGTAATGGCATCAAATTCCACGTCTTTTCTAATGATCTCCACGGAATCCATCACGTCGCCTTGCTGGATGTTGTTGACCACATCCATGCCGTCTACAACGTGACCGAAAACACTGTGCTTATCGTCGAGCCAGTCGGTGGCCACGTGGGTGATGAAGAACTGACTGCCGTTGGTGTTAGGACCGGCATTGGCCATAGACAATACTCCAGGGCCATCGTGACGCAAGTCCGGATGGAACTCGTCTTCAAAGCGATAGCCCGGGCCACCACTTCCACTGCCTTCAGGGTCGCCACCTTGGATCATAAAATTGGGAATGACACGGTGAAAAATAAGACCATTGTAATATGGCTTACCCTCTTCCTTAGCCGAATTGGGCATCTTCCCTTCGGCCAGTGCCACGAAATTAGCCACCGTAAGTGGAGCCTTTTCAAAGGCCAGCGCAAAGGTTATTGCACCTTTCGTGGTGTTGATTTTTGCGTATATACCAGGACTATTCATCGACAGAAACTACTTGCATGTCAAAAATCAAAGTTGAATTGGCAGGAATAGGGCCTTGCTGACGCGAACCGTATCCTAAGCTTGGGGGGATCAACAAAGTGTATTCACCACCTTGACGCATCAACAACAAGCCTTCTTCCCAACCGGGAATCACTTGTCCACTACCGGGCACCAAACTGATGGGCTCTCCACGCTTAAATGAATCATCGATGACCGAGCCATCTTTCAAACGAAGGGTGTAGTGAACACTCACTTTCTTACCGGCTGTTACCTGTGCACCTTCGCCTTCTTTTTTCACGATATACTGCAAGCCGCTATCGGTTGTTTTGGCGTTGGCCACCAACTTGGCAAAGTCTTCCGCAAATTTAGCCTCCTTGGCCTCTCTTTCCTTTTTCATATTGTCTTGCGCTTCTACAAATACTTTAGGCGCATCAAAATTCTTGGCTTCTTTACCAACTCTGATGATTTTTACCTGCTCCATCACGTCGTCTTGTTTGATGGAATCAACTACACTCTGACCTTCTACCACATGTCCAAAAACACTGTGACGGTCATCCAACCAAGATGTTTCTTTGTGGGTGATGAAGAATTGACTGCCATTGGTTCCGGGGCCGGAGTTGGCCATAGAAAGAATACCCGGGCCACTGTGGCGCAATTCGGGGTGAAATTCATCGTCAAACTGATAACCCGGGCCACCCATACCGGTCCCTTGTGGGTCGCCACCCTGAATCATAAAATCTTCAATAACGCGGTGAAACTTGAGGCCATCGTAAAACGGCTGCCCGGGCTCGCGCTCACCGGTCTCCATTTTACCTTCAGCTAGTGCCACAAAGTTAGCCACGGTCATTGGCACCTTGTCGTGTTCTAATTTGGCCAATATTTTTCCGCGATTGGTTTTAATTTCTGCGTAAATGCCTTCGTCAAGATCTTTGTATTTTCCATCTTGATTTTGAGCGCCACAGGAAACGAATAGTGCCGTCAAAAGGACGCCGGCATACATTGCTATTTTCTTCATGGTTGTTGTTTATTTATTTGGGTTAAAAAATTATTTGACTTCAATGATTTCAATGGTGTACAAAATGGGAGCACGCGGAGGCACTTCCTCCAAGTCACCGGCCAAACCAAAGGCTTGGTAGGAGGGTAAAATAACTCTAGCCTTCTCGCCTTTTCCCATTTTCTTAAGTGCATCGTGCAAACCAAGTTCCCCGTCGGTGCGGTCTATCTGCCATTCGCGAACGGCCATTTCCTCCACATAAATCTCCGTACTATCGAGCAATTCGGCGCTGCAAAGAAAGCGAACATCTTGCTTAGACACAATACGTTCGGCATCGGTTTGCACCAAAAACTGGATGTATCCGCCGTTGCCCATCGACACCATGCTATCCGCCCAGCCCCGATCGTTGATGTATTCATTAATCCACCCGCGCTCTTGGTCGAGCATTCGTCGGTTGGTTTCAATCATGCGTTCGCGTACATTCTCTTCGTCGTAGGACTCATCACCACGACTTTTACCCTGCTGTCCTTGACAAGAAGGCAGGACAAACATCAGCACAACACCGATTATCCAAACAATGCTTCTAAACATAATTGACAATTAGATCTTTAAAGCGCTTAAGGGTTTCTTCTAATGAATCATAAGAACTACCACCCGCCGCATTGATGTGTCCGCCGCCATTAAAATGGGTACGCGCGAAGGTATTCATATCGACATCGTCTTTTGAACGGAAGCTGATGCGAATAAAGTCTTCGTCTTCTCGGAAAAAGGCGGCCACTTTTGCTCCCTTGAGGTTTAATCCGTAATTGACAAACCCTTCGGTATCACCTTTCTGCATGTGTTCTTTTTGCTGCTGCTTGTGGGTAAGATACAACACCGTAACGCCGTGTTTTTTGAGCACTTCCATTTGCGCGAGCATATAACCCAGCAAGCGAAAACGTCTTTCGTCGTATGAATCGTAGACATGAGCGTATATCTCCGTATGGTCGATGCCCAAATCAAACAAGGCAGCCGTGATGCGGAAGGTATCGGCGGTAACCAATGGAAAGCGAAAACTCCCCGTATCGGTGATGATGCCGGTAAACAAACATGCAGCGCCTTCTTCGCCGAGCAATTCGTGGCTGTTCAATTCCATGAGCAACAGCATGACCATCTGCGAGGTAGAAGGCTGTTTGGCATCAGAATATATGTATTGCGCACACCCGCTGGGCGACACGTGGTGATCAATCATAAACTTCTTGGCCTTGCTCATGCCTAGGTCGTCGCATAAACCCTTACCGGCACGCGACAAATCGTTGTAATCGAGGATAAACATGTACTCCGCATCCTGAATGACCGACTCTACTTTTTCCTTTTCATCTTCGTAGATAAGGATGTCTTTACTACCGGGCATCCAGTCTAAAAAAGCAGGATAGCGGTTGGGCATCATCACGGTTGAAGAAATCCCCAAACGCTTAAAAAACCAATGCAAACCAAGGGCTGACCCCAAGGCATCACCATCGGGATTTTGGTGGGCTGTGATGAGTATGTTTGATTTAATGGATTGGCGTTGGTGAATAAGGACACTAAACGCCTCAAAAAACTCCGGGTGAGAATCTTTAATCATACGGCAAAAATAACGCGCATTCATCAATGCGCAATCATACCAAATTCTAAAAGTATCTTTGCCGGCTCATTGTGTAAACAACCCCATATAATATGAGCCATGCCCTTACCGCCGTTTCACCCGTAGACGGTCGCTACCAACGTCATACCGAAGCACTATCCGCTTACTTCTCTGAGTTTGGACTGATCAAATACCGCGTACACATTGAGGTGGAGTACTTCATCTTTTTGAGTCAATTCAATCTGCCGCAACTGCCACCCGTCAGCGAGGCCACCATTGCAGAGATGCGTCGATGGATCAGCGATTTTTCTACCGATGATGCCGAAGCGATCAAAACCATCGAGCGTACGACCAATCACGACGTCAAAGCGGTGGAGTACTGGCTCAAGGAGAAAATGCAAGGCACCGATGTGGAAGCGCATACGGAATTTATCCACTTCGGACTCACCTCACAAGACATCAACAATACGGCAGTGCCATTGTCGTTGCTCGACTACCATCGTCAAGAAGGTTTACCATTACTGGATCGCATCATTGCATCCATCACGACGCGTGCCGAGGCGTGGAAAGGCATCCCTTTACTGGCGCGCACCCACGGACAACCGGCTTCACCCACGCGCTTGGGCAAAGAAATCATGGTTTTTGCCGAGCGGTTAACCCGTCAAAAAGAACTAATCAATGCCATCCCTTTTGCGGCAAAATTTGGTGGCGCTACCGGAAATCTCAACGCGCATACAGTGGCTTATCCCGATCGCGACTGGCACCGTTTTGCCAAGGCCTTTGTGGAAGAGCGACTGGGGCTGCAACGCTCACACCCCACTACGCAGATTGAGCACTATGACATGCTGGCCGCATACTTTGACGGCTGGAAACGCATCAATACCATCCTCATTGACTTTGCCCGTGATATTTGGAGTTACATTTCTACCGACTATTTCAAACAGACCATCAAAAAAGGTGAAGTAGGCAGTTCCGCCATGCCGCACAAAGTCAATCCGATTGATTTTGAAAATGCGGAAGGCAATCTCGGCATAGCCAATGCGCTGCTCGAACACCTGAGCGTTAAGCTACCGGTTTCACGTTTACAGCGCGACCTCACCGATTCAACCGTACTGCGCAACGTGGGCGTGCCGCTTGGCCACATACACATTGCCGGAAACGCCTTATTGCGCGGCATCGACAAGTTGATCGTCAACGAAGACGCCATCCGTGCAGACTTAGAGGCCAACTGGGCTGTGGTTGCCGAAGCGGCGCAAACCATACTGCGCAGAGAAGGCTACCCCAAGCCCTACGAGGCCCTAAAAGCCTTGACCCGCACCAACGAAAAAATAACCGAAACATCCATGCGTGCCTTTGTCGACACCCTCAATGTGTCCGATGCGGTAAAAGCAGAGATTTTGGCCATTACCCCATATAACTACGTCGGACAATGAGTGGCATGATCATCGACGGACGGAATATTATCCCGGGGGAAACGCGCTTCATTGAAATTGATGTGGCCAGACTCCCTTCGGGCACGTTGATTCACATGCCCATTCACGTGTTTCGCAGCAAAAACCCCGGTCCGTGCGTGTTGTTTTCCGGTGGCTTACACGGCGATGAAATCAACGGCGTGGAGATTGTGCGCCGCATTATTGACAGCTCGTGGATCAACAACCTTCAATGTGGCACCGTTATCGCCTTGCCCATCATCAACGTACACGGCTTTAACCAATTCAGTCGCGATGTGCCCGACGGAAAAGATGTGAACCGCAGTTTTCCCGGCAGCGCCGACGGCAGTTTGGCCGCCATCGTAGCCGATTTGCTCACCACTAAGATATTGCCGCATGTCGACTTCGGGATTGATTTCCATACCGGAGGTGCCAGCAGAACCAACTACCCGCAAACCCGTTTTGCCCCAAACGACGAACGTGCCTCAGAAATTGCCAACGATTTTGCCGCGCCGTACACCCTTCATTCCGGACTCATCAGTGGTTCCTTGCGCAGCACTGCGAGTGACTTAGGTGTGCCCATCGTCGTATTTGAAGGTGGAGAAAGTTTGCGTTTTGACCCCTTTGCCATTAAAGAAGCAGTCAAAGGCGTTAAGCGCGTCCTACACAAGCACGGCATGATTCAGGTTAAACCGCCAAAGATTAAAAAACAGCTGTTACTAAAGAAAAGCGTATGGGTGCGCGCAGACGCCTCCGGGTTGTTTGTACCGGAAAGGGTATCCGGAAAAAAAGTGACGGAAGGACAAATCATTGGCAAGATCGACAACCCATACAATCAGTTTTCACAACACGTGGTTTCTCCAAAAGACGGTTACATCATTGGTCACAACAACATGCCATTGGTGCACCGCGGAGACGCCCTTTTTCACATTGCTGAGTTATGACCATCGTATTGGCCACACAAAATCCCGGTAAGATTGCCGAGATACGCGCCCTTCTCCCCGAGGGATGGCAGGTCGCCACTGCCACTGAATTGGGCGTAACAGAAGATATTCCCGAAACCGGTGAGACGCTGGAAGAAAACGCCTTACAAAAAGCACAATACCTGTTTGACCGCTCTGGAAAGCCCGCGCTTGCCGACGACACCGGATTGGAAATTGAGGTGCTCAACGGGGCCCCCGGAGTTTACTCTGCCCGCTACGCCGGAGAGGAAAAAGACAACGAAAAGAACATGGCGAAAGTCCTAAAGGAACTCAACGACACAAGCAACCGCAAAGCGCGTTTTCGCACCGTTTTGGCGTGGGTCACACCGG
>PXCF01000049.1 GCA_003566715.1 Cryomorphaceae bacterium
GAGCGCTACATCACCGAGGAACTTAAAATGTACGAGGACAAGATCATGGGTGCCGAGGAGAAAGTGCTGCAACTCGAGCAGCACATCTTGTTTGAACTCGTACGCGATGCTACAACCTATATCGGCTCGTTACAACAAAATGCCCAGACCATTGCCCGCTTGGACTGTCTCATTGCCTTTGGACAATTGGCCTTGAAAAACAACTTTACCCGTCCGGAATTTACCGAAGAGCCGGCCCTGGAAATTACCGATGGTCGCCACCCGGTGATTGAGCGTCAACTGCCACCCGGTAAGCCCTATATCCCCAACGATTCGAGCCTGAACGCCAACAGCTCCCAAATCATGATGATTACCGGACCGAACATGGCCGGTAAGTCGGCACTCCTGCGCCAAACGGCCTTGATTAGTTTGCTGGCACAAATCGGTTCATTTGTACCCGCATCTTCAGCCCGACTGCATCCGCTGGATCGCATTTTTGTACGCGTTGGCGCCTCAGATAATATTTCTCAGGGCGAGTCGACCTTTATGGTGGAAATGAACGAAACCGCCACCATTCTCAATAACCTGTCGCCGCGCAGCCTGATTCTTTTAGACGAAATCGGTCGCGGAACCTCTACCTACGACGGGATTTCCATTGCCTGGAGCATTGCGCAGTTTTTACACGAGCACCCCCACCGTCCGCTGACGTTATTCGCCACGCACTACCACGAGCTCAACGAGATGGAGAACACCTACGAGCGCATCAAGAATTTCAACATCAGCGTAAAGGAGATAAAAAACGAGATTGTCTTTTTGCGCAAACTGGAAGAAGGCGGCAGCGAGCACAGCTTTGGTATCCACGTGGCCAAGATGGCCGGACTGCCGCCGTTGGTGGTGTCTAATGCCCGTTCGGTACTAAAAAAACTAGAAGCTTCTCGTCGTGATGATCCTAAAAAAGAGCTGGCCAAGGAAGATGTTCAGCTTTCCATCTTTCAGCTCGACGACCCCTTGCTGGAAGATTTAAAAGAAGACATCAAAAACCTTGACATCAATGCACTTACCCCGGTGGAGGCATTGATCAAGCTGAATGAGTTTAAGCGTAAACTTGGGGTCTGAGGTCCTGAATCTGAGGACGAATCGCAATGAATAATCATTCGTTATATGCATGCCATTTCTGTCCAAATTTACAAAGAGCCAATACCAATGATAAGTTACCCGACCCCCGACATCCGACAAGCCACTAAACTAAGAAGTTTTTAATTGCCGGAATTTATCAACCCGTCCGCCCAAGACAAAATGTTTTCACGCTCCTTGGGATTCATCTTATCCCAAGTGCGATACATCATGCCGATTCTGGGGTTGTTGGCAAGCTTATCGCGGTGGCGGTCGTAGAAGTGCCAGTACAGACTGTTGAATGGGCAAGCGTCTTCACCGTGGCGTTTCTTTGGGTCGTACTTGCAGCCATCGCAGTAGTTGCTCATCTTTTTGATGTAGTTGGCAGAAGACACGTATGGCTTCGTGCCCACGATGCCGCCGTCGGCAAACTGACTCATGCCGCGGGTGTTGGTGATTTCCACCCATTCAATGGCGTCGATGTAGATGCCCAAGTACCAAGCGTCCACTTCATCGGGGTGAATGCCGGCCAAGAGGGCGTAATTTCCTGTCACCATGAGTCGTTGGATATGGTGGGCGTAGGCGTGGTCAAGTGATTGGTTGATGGCGTGCTTGAGACAGTTCATATCGGTCTCTCCCGTCCAAAACCAATCGGGCAATTTGCGCTGGTGGTTGAGTTCATTTTTCTCGGCGTATTTCGGCATGTGTGCCCAGTAAATACCGCGCATATATTCGCGCCACCCGATGATTTGGCGCACAAATCCTTCGATTTGGGGTAAAGTAATGTCATCTTTGCGTTGGCGCCATTCTTCGATACAGCGCTCTACTACTTCAAGCGGCGAAAGTATTTTGGCGTTGATGAGAAAGGAAAGCCGTGAATGGTACAAACTCCACCCGTCGGTGTGCATGGCATCTTGATATTTGCCGAAGGTGTGTAATGCGTTTTCACAGAACCATTCCAACATTTCCAAACCTTCTTCTCTTGTAACTGGCCATATAAAGTTGCTTGGTTTAATTCGGCCAATGGTTTGAATACCGGCGCGCTCTATCATTTCACATATATCGCTGACATCTCGTTGGAAAAACTTCACTGGAGGCATCGTGGCTTTGGCGGGCAACTTACTGCGGTTTTCTTTGTCGTAATTCCATTTGCCACCTTCGGGGTCGCCATTTCCTTGCATGAGTATGCCGTATTTTTTGCGCATCATGCGGTAAAATGACTCCATCAGGTACATTTTCTTGCCTTTGAAGAATTCTGCCAGGTCATGGCGTTCGGTGAGGAAGTGCTCACTAGAAGCAACGTTTACTTTGTAACTGGTTTCCTTTGCCCATTGTTCCAATTGCTGGTCTAAGCGGTATTCGTCCGGTTGCTGGTATTCAATAGAGGAAACACCGTATTTTTTTGCCAACCATTCGAGGTTAGCGGTCAGATTTTGTGTGTTATCGGAATCGTCGAGATTGAGATAATGGACGTTGTGTCCTTGGCCTTTCAAAGTATGAGAAAACGCGCGCATGGCACTAAAGAAAGCCACAATTTTTTGCATGTGATGGCGGACGTAATCGGTTTCTTGTCGCATTTCCATGAGCACGTACACGGCCTTCTCGTCATCGCTAAACCAGCTGTGGTTGATGTTGAGCTGATCGCCCAAGATTAAACGGAGCCTCATACGTGAATCACGCCTTCTTCCGGCTTGCCAAAAACCTGTCCATGACCTTGTACATAAGTCATTGCAGAAATTAGAGCCATCAAAGCGTCAAGGTGATGCCAAGTGGTGATTTCTTTTATGCAAAGTCGAATATTAGGATGAATGCTTTCGGTTACGGTGTCGGCGCAGAGTTTTAGCGCCAATTTGTTCCCTTTGTAGCCCAATTTTTTTAAGTTGAATTTTGTTGCTTGTGCCTTGGGGTAAGTTTCACAAACCTCAATACCTTTCTTTACACAAGCATCTTTAATGGCGATGGCTCTGGCTGTAAGTCCGCCCAAAAACATGGGGGACATGGCTTTTAGCTCGGCGTCGGCATGTCTAAAGTTGTAGCATTCGCAGCCCGAAACATTGCTATACCTGCCGGGCAACGACAAAGGCGCGTCGATAAATACCAAGTCTGGCTTGTAGTGCTCTACCGCATTCATGATGAATGCATCGGCGTCCACGCCCTTTTCGGTATCCAAAAAATCTACCCGCATATCTTTGAATGCAGCTATAACGGTATTACCCGATCGCTTGCTGCCAAAATCAATCCCAAATATTACTTTGTCCTGCATAAAAAATCAAACAATTTTTTGTTTGTCTATAATATTAAAGTTTTTTGGTGTTAAAATGTTTAAACGGCGCCAAACAATTCTCGTACTTTTTCAGCGCGATAAGCAAATGTATTCTGAACTTTAGGGCCAACCAATAACGGCTCAAAGATATTACCCAAGGTGCCAAGTGGAACTTTGTAGGAGATGATATCGGTAATCATGGTTCCATTTTCTGTAGCCTCAAAATGATGTTCGTGATGCCACATAGAAAATGGACCAAAACGCTGTTCGTCAACAAAATAAGCGCCCTCTTTAACGTGGGTAATCTCGGTGATCCAGTTCATGCGAATACCCGGAAAAACCCCCACCTTATGATGAATCATCATCCCGGCATACATTTTTTTTGGCATCTCGTTGATGGTTTCAAACCCCATGTCATCGGGTGTAATCTTCTCCAAGTTTTTAGGGTTGGAAAAAAACGCCCATACGTCTTGAATGGGGGCTTTTACTTCGACGCTGTCTTGTTTTTGTTTCATTAAAATATGGATTAGTGGGGAGTGCGAGTATACCCCGCACTTTCATAAATTTAAACACTCATGCCCCTAATATGGTTTAATACTTGTATTCAATTTGCAATGTTATCTTTGCCATCTTAAATTAAGTGATGTTAAAAAGACTGTTTTTATTTTCCGTTATTGCGTTTACGTTTATTCGTTGCAGCAATGATTTGCCGATCAATGCCGAGTGGCAAGACATAGCCTACGTATATGGTGTTTTGGATCCACGATTGGACACCCAGTTTGTGCGTATTGGAAAGACCTTTTTGGGCGAAGCACCACCAGAACAAATGGCGGCCATATCAGATTCACTTTATTACGATGATATAGATGTCGATATAATAGAGATGAACGAGGACAGTGTTGAGCAAAATCGCTTTCGTTTAGAACGCATTGATAAACCCGGGAAGCTCAATGACAACGGGCCGTTTTCAACAGAAGATTTCCATTTATACTATACCATAGAGCCTATAAGGGACGATCACATTTATCGTTTAGAAATATCCAAGCCCGATGGTGGGCCTTTGGTCACAGCAACAACCGATATACCCAACTGGGCTTCACAAGAAGGCAACGTATTTACTAGCCCACGCATTACTATTAATCTGGCGAATGCGAACAGAGAACCCATCAATGATAATTTGGATTATAGCCGCCCCAACAACAGTTCTGTGTACAACGTTATGGTGTATATTCATTACAGTGAACAGAACATTAATGACCCCGCTCAAATCACCAGTAAGGTGTTGTCTTACCGTACCAATTTGACCAATATCACCACGAGAAGTGTTGCCGGATCTCTAAGCGGCTCTAATTTTTATGCAGTAGTAGAAAACAACTTGGACAACAACCCCAACATACTGCGCTATTTAGATTTTGTGAGTTTAGAAGCAGTTGTAGGAGGTTCCGACATGCGTACCTATGTTGAAGTGAATCGACCTTCGCCGGGCATTGCCCAAGAAAAGCCAATGTTCACAAACGTAGAGAATGGTGTAGGTCTTTTTACCAGTAGAAATGCCAGGTTTGCTACATCCGGCGGTATTGTCAATCCGCAAATTCAAGAATTTCGCCTACACGATCGCAGCATCAATTATCTGGTTATGGAATTGTGTGATAAGAACTTTGTAAAAGTTGGCCAAGATTCTTGTTACTGTGACGGAGGCAACGTGGTTCGTTTGGGCAATTCAACCTCAAACTGCGGATTGCTATAATCATTAACGGCGGTTAATTTCGTGGAAAAGCCATCCCATTTTGTACAAGTCAAACAATCTTAGAGGTGGGTTTTCTCTCGATAGTTTTTTAATGATGGCCTCGTTGTTTTTATAGACGTATTTCCCCAATACTTTGCCACTTCCCGTCTTTTTTATCTTTTTATAAAAGCCGTACAAACGCACGTCTTCATCTATTTTGCCGGCTCGTACCAAACCGGCTAAATTGGCCACAGCTTTTCGGGTTTTGGCTAAATACGTTTCGGCATCGTCCATTTGTGAATGCCCAATTGGGTTGTCGATATGAACAATGGGAATAAAGGCGTATTTCAAGTCGTAGCCCATCATGGTGTCTTCGTGACCATAGCCCTTAATTTCATTGTGGCGTGGTAATTTCAGCATCACTGCTTTGTCGGTGATGAAATTGCAGGTTACAAAGCGGGCGTAAGGCGTCTCTTGTCTTTTTGCGGCAGGCGCGGATTCCCTTTGTTTGCCAACTTTCCAGCGCAGATGATGTGTGATGTCGGCTGGCTTTTCTCCAGCAAAACGTGCTCCGCCTTGAATCACATTACCGCTTTCTTTAATGTGCGGCACATATCTTTCAATAAATGCCGTATCAACAATGGCGTCTTCGTCTAGGAAAAGGAGTCGGTCATAAATGGCCTCTTCGGCCAGCAGTCGTCGATTGTCAAAGGCGCCGAGATTCTTTTGCCTGATAACGGCTCGAACATGATTGAGCGATTTGCAAAGTGTTTGGTGAACACCCTCCAAAGGCGAATCGGGGGCATCGTCGGCAATACATATTTCAAAAGGGAGGCTTGTCGCCCTCAACTGTCGATGAAGCTCAGTGACAAGCTCGGTAGGATCGAAGCGTAAAGTTGGAATGAGAACAGAAACCATTTACAATCGCGTTTGCATGGTCTCAAATACTTTTCCCTCTTGGCACTTAAGGGTCCTCGAGGGAAACTTGAGAATTAAGGAGTAATCGTGGGTGGCCATGAGGATGGCGCGACCACTTTGGGATATTTCCTTGAGTAAAAGCATAATCTCCTCGCTGGTAGATGGGTCGAGATTTCCTGTGGGTTCGTCGGCCAAAATCAATTCCGGATCGTTCAGGAGGGCGCGAGCAATGGAGACCCTTTGCTGCTCACCACCAGACAATTGGTGAGGCATATTCAAGTGCTTGGTTTCCATGTCAACGCGTTTGAGAACGTAGCGAATACGCTCTTCCATTTTGGCTTTGTCCTTCCATCCAGTGGCTTTGAGCACAAACATCAGATTGTCGCGCACACTTCGATCGGGCAGCAACTGAAAGTCTTGAAATACAATCCCAATTTTTCTTCGAAGAAACGGTATGTCTTTTTCTTTTATGCCTTTCAGTGGGAACCCCACCACTTCGGCTGTCCCTTCCATCAAGGGTAAATCGGCATA
>PXCF01000116.1 GCA_003566715.1 Cryomorphaceae bacterium
CTGCGGGCTTGTTTTTGTTTTAGGTCGCTCACTTGCTCACAACTGCGTTGTGGCAGTGAGCGACCTAAAACAAAAACGCCGCTCAAAGAGCGGCGTTGAAGAGGTTTGCTTGTTGCCCCACTAGGACTCGAACCTAGACTGACTGAACCAAAATCAGCTGTCCTGCCAATTAGACGATGGGGCATTGCTGTTTTGCGGGTGCAAATATACGGTGATTAGGTTTTAAACAAAGCGAGATGTGAATTTTTTTTTGTGCCTGTATTTAATTTTGCATCACATTTGTTAACTATATGTAAATCAAATACATGAGTAAAGAGAGCAATTCCCCTTCACAGCCCACAAGACCAACCAATTTACCCATCCGACTAAAATCTTTAAACTAAAAACGGAATACTCCAAAGTAAACACGTTTATCGACTCGTGCATTTGTTTGTCAAGGCGGAATGATCGCCGTATTTATGATTACATACTATTTGCACAATACGAAATAAGCGTACAATAAACTTGATGTTGAGAATGGCATAGTCTAAATATTGAATGTTTATGTGTAAGATTGTTTTTATGAAAAATAATTTGTTGTTTTGATTTTTTGTATATATTTGCCTTTGTTAAATATAGTATTATTCATTAAAATCTTACATTATGAGGTACTTAGTTTTATCTTTAGTTCTTATGGTTTCACTCAGTTCTTGTCGAAAAGAAAGAACCTGCACATGTGTTACGAATTACTACGTTGATGGTGTATTAGAAGATTCATCTACTATGAAGCATACGTCAAGTGGGCTTTCGAGTCGCGTTTGGTGTTCGGCTTTTGAAACGACAACTGAAATAGAGGATACTAAAATGGAGACCGAATGTGAATTGGACTGATCAGCTTTTCAATGATGAAGATACCAATCTCGCATCCATTGTAATGTTTTTTCAAGGGGCGTAAACGTAAAGTTTACGTCCTTTTTTATTTTATCAGATAGGTAGCGATACTTATTTCGACTGCTGCGAAAGGTTTCTTTAGTCAGAAGAGGGGAGCTACCGGTTAGTTTGCTACGCAGCCATTCCAGGCGCCAAAAAATATTGCCAAGAAACTTGTTTAAGTGGATGTAGGGAGGCTTCACTTGTAAAGCACTCGCCATTTTTGTAAACAATGACTTATACGATGCATGGACACCGGAGACGATATATCGCTCGTTCCATTTGTCTTTTTCAACCAAGTTAATCATCGCACGACAAAGATCTCTAACATCAACAAAGCCATTTTCACCGTAGGTAAAAAATGGCAGTCCTTTAGCTACGGCAGGCATTAGTTTTCCCGAGCTTTGCTGCCAAAACCCTGGGGCAAGAATAATGGGTGGATTAATGACCAACACGTTCATCCCTTCTACCATACCTCGCCAAGCTTCCATTTCCGCGCGATATTTACTAATGGCGTAGACGGAGTTGTTTTTACTGATTTCCCAGTTGGTGCTTTCGTCGATGCCTACGCCCTCTTTTTTTGCTTCTTTGCGACCAAGGGCGGCTACTGAACTGACGTGTACCAATCGATTAATACCTAAGTACAGACAAGCGTTTACCACTGTTTCGGTAATCCTGCTGTTGGATTCAATGAGTTCATTGGGGTTATTTCCGTCAAAGGAAACGGTGGCCGCAAGATTGAAAACCAAGTCACTACCTTGAATGCCTTTTTCTGTAGAAAGGGGGTCGTTTAGGTCGACTTGTTTCCAGATGATACTCGCGAATACACTTTCCCCATTTTCAGGATAGTAGCGCAGAAAAACTGCTTTTACCGCCTCGATTTTCTCTTCGCTGCGATACAAAGCCGTTATCTTGTAAAAGTGCTTACAAGCATGTGTGAGAAAATGAGCTCCCAACATGCCTGTAGCTCCGGTAACGGCTATGGCATACATGCGTATTGCTTAAAGGGTCTTTTTGACTTCTACCTCTTCAAATCCTTCGATGATGTCACCTACTTTAATATCGTTGAAGTTCTGAATGTTCAAACCACATTCGTAGCCTTTCTGAACCTCTTTGACATCGTCTTTGAAGCGCTTGAGTGAGCCCAGTTCACCTGTGTAAACTACCACACCATCGCGGATGAGTCGTACGCGGGTACTGCGCTTAACGGTTCCGTCGAGAACCATACAACCGGCGATCGTGCCCACTTTAGATATTTTAAACGTTTCGCGAACTTCAATGTTACAAACAATTTTCTCTTTAACCTCCGGAGAAAGCATACCTTCCATCGCATCTTTGACTTCGTTGATGGCATCGTAGATGATGGAGTAGTTTCTTATATCTACCGATTCTTTCTCGGCCACTTTTCTAGCGTTGGCAGAAGGTCGAACGTTAAAGCCAATAACGATGGCGTTAGAAGCAGCTGCGAGTAAAACGTCGGATTCGGTGATTTGTCCAACGGCTTTGTGGACGATGTTTACCTGAATTTCGTCGGTGCTCAAGCGCTGTAGTGAATCAGACAAGGCTTCCACCGAGCCGTCTACGTCACACTTGAGGATGATGTTGAGTTCTTTAAAGTCACCGAGCGCAAGACGGCGTCCAATTTCTTCCAGCGTAATGTTTTTCTGCGTACGCGTGCTTTGCTCGCGCTGTAGTTGCTGGCGACGGGTTGCGATGTTTCTCGCTTCCTTTTCGTCATCCATTACGTTGAACTTATCGCCCGCCATAGGTGCGCCATCGAGACCGAGTAAACTTACCGGCGTAGACGGTCCGGCCTCCTTTATTGGTTTCCCTCTTTCGTCCATCATTGCACGAACACGACCGGAGTATTGTCCGGCAAGAATGATATCACCAACGCGAAGCGTTCCGCGTTGAACCAAAATGGTGGTTACGTATCCACGACCTTTGTCGAGAGTAGCTTCTACTACTGTACCGTTGGCATTTCTATCCGGATTTGCTTTTAGGTCAAGTAATTCAGCTTCAAGGAGCACTTTCTCAAGTAGCTCTTTTATATTAATTCCTTTTAGGGCGGAAACTTCTTGTGACTGGATTTTACCTCCCCAATCTTCAACAAGGAGATTCATGCCGGCCAGACTTTCCTTAACCTTTTCAGGGTTGGCGCCGGGTTTATCAATTTTGTTGATGGCAAACACGATTGGCACTCCTGCAGCTTGTGCGTGAGAGATGGCTTCTTTGGTTTGCGGCATTACGTCGTCATCGGCAGCAACTACGATAATGGCAATATCGGTAACCTGCGCACCACGAGCACGCATGGCCGTAAAGGCTTCGTGACCGGGTGTATCTAGGAAAGTGATGACTTGGTCATCGTCTAGAGACACTGAGTATGCACCTATGTGTTGGGTGATGCCACCACTTTCACCGGCGATTACATTGGCTTGGCGGATATAGTCAAGTAAAGATGTTTTACCTTGGTCAACGTGCCCCATCACCGTAACGATAGGCGGGCGTGGCTTGAGGTTTTCATCTTTTTCGACCTCTTCATCCTCAATCATATCTGTTACTTCTGCACTTACGAATTCAACTTTAAATCCGTATTCTTCGGCAACGATAGACAATGTTTCGGCATCCAGTCGCTGATTCATGGTCACCATAAGTCCAAGCTGCATACAGGTCATAATGATGTCCGTAGGCTGCTTGTTCATCATGTTGGCCAATTCACCAACGGTAACAAATTCGGTTACTTTAAGTACGGAGCTCTGTTCTTCCTGCTGCATTTGCTCCATGGCTTCTTGCTCACGGCGCTCTTCTTTTCTCGCTCTACGTAATTTAGCTCCTTTAGATTTTTTGCTTCCGGTAAGCTTTTCGAGCGTTTCCTTAATTTGCTTTTGGATTTGCTCTTCGGTTAATTCAGCTTGAGGTGCGCCCTTTTTACCTCTTGTAGGACGTTGTTGTTTTCCGGCTGCAGGTTTTACATCTTTGCGTATGCGTCGACGTTTTTTCTTGTCAGCGGCGCTTTCATCACCTTTTGATTTATCCGGTTGTCCGCTTGATGAAGCAACTTTTTTCTTTTTCTTAAACTGTTCGAGATCGATTTTCTGACCGGTAAAGTTTGGCCCAGATAACTTTTTGTATTGGGTCTTTATACGGTTGTCAACATCTTCACTCTTTGAGGTTTCATCAGGCGCTTCGGTAGATGCTTCACTGGTTTCAGCGACGGGTTTTACTGCATCTTCTTTTGGTGTTTCAGCATCCTTAGGCGCTTCTTTTTTCTCCTCTACTTTAGGGGTCGCCTCTTTTGGCGTTTCTTTTTTAGTTTCGGTCTTCTTCTTGGGCTCCTCTTTCGCCTTATCGGCAGGCGCCTCTTCCTTTTTATCTTCTTTCTCCGCTACCGGCTCTTCCTTAGGTTTTTCCTCTTTTGCGTGCTCTTTAACAGGCTCAGCAGCAGCAGGTTTTTCCTCTTTCTTTTCTTTCTTTGCCGGTTCTTTCTCTTCGACAGCCTTTACTTTCTCGGTTTCCGCTTCGGGTGCTTTTACTTCCTCTACGGGTTCGGGTGTTGGTTCTTCTTTTACCGGTTCTGCAGCTTTTGGCTTTGGTTTACCAACAGTTTCTAGGTCAATTTTACCTACTGTTTTTGGTCCGGATAGACCTTCCGATTTAGCTTTTACAACCTCATCACGCTGTTTTGAGTCCTTGGCTTTTAGAATTTCCTTTTCCTCTTTTTTCTGCTGACTTACCTGCTCGGATTTTTCTTTCTTCGACTTGTCCTGTTCGAATTCGTCAACCAAGAGGTTGTACACCTCTTCATTGATTTTCACGTTGGGATTGGTATCAAGCTCAATGTCCTTCGACTTCAAAAAGTCGACGGCACGTGTGAGCGAGATATTTAATTCGCGAATTACTTTGGACAAACGCTGTGGAGCCTTACTCATTGCGACGATTTACGGTTCTTATCTCTCGGGTGCGAAGTTACTATTATTCTTCAAATTCACTTCGCAAAATTGCATACACTTCCTTGACGGTTTCTTCTTCAAGGTCGGTACGCTCTACAAGTTCTTCTATAGTGTACTTGAGGACACTTTTTGCGGTATCACAACCAACGGCGCGAAGTTCATCGATGATCCAGTCTTCGATTTCATCTTCAAATTCGCTGAGGATAACATCTTCTTCCTCTTCGTTATCGCGATACACGTCAATTTCAAAGCCGGTCAACATACCCGCCAAGCGGATGTTGTACCCGTTTTTGCCTATGGCCAACGACACCTGATCGGCATTGAGGAATACCTCGGCCCGCTTGTTGTCCTCATCGATGTTGATAGAGGTTACTTTGGCCGGACTCAATGCGCGGGTAATGAACAAGTTCATGTTGTTGGTGAAGTTAATCACGTCGATGTTTTCGTTGCCCAGTTCACGAACAATACCGTGAATGCGGCTTCCTTTCATTCCCACACAAGCGCCTACCGGATCAATGCGGTCGTCGAGTGATTCAACGGCCACTTTGGCTTTTTCTCCGGGAATACGCGCAGCTTTTTTTACGAGAATTAACCCGTCAAATACTTCGGGAATTTCTTGTTCAAACAATTTAATCAAGAAACGCGGATCGGTTCGTGATAAAATAATTTGTGGCTTGGTTCCGCGAAACTCTACGCCCTTCACCACGGCTCTCAAGGTATCGCCCTTGCGGTAAAAATCTCGTGGAATTTGCTGGTCTTTCGGCAAAATCAATTCGTTGTCGTCGTCGTCGTATATGATAACGGCACGCGGACGAACGTGGTGAATCTCACCGGTAATGATTTCGCCTTCCATGTCTTTGTAGCGCTTGTAAATAAGCGCATTGTCGTGCTCCTGAATCTTTTGGAGTAACCCTTGACGGAAGGCTAAGATGAAACGGCGACCTAAGTCAATAAGTTTAATGGGCTCAGAAACTTCTTCGCCAATTTCAAAGTCCTCTTCAATTTTTAATGCCTCAGACAATCCAATCTCGGTTACGGGGTCTTCAATGTCTTCATCGGCAACAATGGTGCGATTGTGCCAGATTTCTAAGTCCCCTTTGTCTGGGTTGACAATGATATCGAAGTTCTCGTCGGTTTCAAATTTCTTGCGCAATTGCTGACGAAATGCGTCCTCGATGATGGCCATTAATGTAACCCTGTCGATGTTTTTGTCGTCTTTGAATTCCGTAAAGGAATCGATGATCGCCTTGTTGTCCATGGCTTAGGTATTAAATCGAGATGTTAATCTTGGTTTCTTTTATGTCGCTAAACGCTATGCGTTGTTGTTTTTCTACCGTTACTTTTCCCTTGCCAACGGGCTTGGGCTCGCGGGTCTTCCAAAAGAGCTCTATCCCGTCTTCGTCAACGACTTTCATGGTGCCAATATATTTTTCACCGGCGATGGTCTTCACCTTTACATCGCGCCCAATGTTTTTTACGTACTGACGATAAACGGTAAGTGGGCGTGTCAATCCGGGTGAGCTGACCATCAACTGAAAGTCTTCAACTTCTCTGTCAAAAGCACTTTCAATATGACGACTTATGCCTTTTAACTCTTCAATGGTAATCCCTGCATCCGTATCGGCAAGAACCTGAATATTGTTGTGTTCATCGACACTTATGTCGATAAAAAACCCGTCAATCGGGGCGAGAGCCTCTTCGCAAAGAGTTTGTATGCGCTTATTGTCAATCATATTACCCTAATAAAAGAGGGGACACAATGTCCCCTCTTAAGGGCGGCAAATATACGCAAAATATTATATATAGCAAAGATTCAGTGAGATAAAAAGTGGTTGATTATAAAGTCCAATAGCGGTGTTGAGGTCAACGTAGTGGTCAGCCTTGTGTTGACCCAACCACACCTCAACATTACCCCCGTTTTGTCAAATATTTTTCCGCTTCTACAACCACAAATACCATAGCGCCGGCAGCAGTGGTGATGCCCCATTGGGTCATTGTCAGCGGTCGGGTGTCAAAAAAGGTATTCATAAACGGGGCGTAAACAAACAAGAGTTGCAAAACCAACAATGCGCCTGCGGCATAAAACGCATATACATTGGCAAAGAAACTTCGGTTTATTGCACTGTCGTGCATGGTCCGACAATTGAATAAATAGAAAAGTTGTCCGGCAACTAAGGTGTTTACTGCTAAGGTACGTGCCGTGGATTCATCAACACCCAGTGATTTGGCGTAGATGAAAATCACCAATGACGAGCCTCCGATGAGTGCCGATACAAATATGATGCGCCAAATAAAAAGTCCACCCAGCAAAGCCGTGCTTGCTTTTCTTGGTGGACGGCGCATGACGTTCTGCTCGGAAGGTTCAAAGGCCAGTGCCAAAGCTAAAGTAACGGCAGTAACCATGTTTACCCACAAAATTTGCGCAGGGGTAATGGGCATCACAATGCCCAAAAGCACGGCGCTGATCAGCACCAACGATTCCGCACCATTGGTGGGTAAAATAAATAGCAAGGCCTTGCGAATATTGTCGTAAACGGTTCGTCCTTCCATAATGGCGTGAACAATGGAAGCAAAATTGTCGTCGGCCAAAACCATTTCCGATGCGTCCTTAGTGACCTCTGTTCCCTTTATCCCCATGGCAACACCAATATTTGCCTTTTTCAAAGCGGGGGCATCGTTGACACCGTCGCCGGTCATGGCGCAGCGGTGGCCATTGGTTTGCAAAGCGCTTACCAAACGGAGTTTGTGTTCTGGGGTTGTGCGTGCATAGACATCGTACTTTTCCACAACATCAAGCAGATCTTCGTCGCTGAGTTTTTCCAATTCTGATCCGGTCATGGCATTTTCGCCGTCACCAATGCCCAATTCTTTAGCAATAGCAAGTGCTGTAAGAGCGTGGTCGCCGGTTATCATTTTGACACCAACACCGGCGCGCTTACATTGGCGGATGGCTTCCTTGGCCTCCTCTCTCGGGGGGTCAATGATGCCGGCTACGCCAACAAATGTGAGGTTTTGTATGTCTTCGTGGGTGAGCTTGTCCGACGTGGTGTCAACTAAGGCCGCTCCCAACAGTCGCATGCCTTCAGAGGCGGATGACGCCATGGCCTTTTCCCAAAAATTATTGTCTATGGACTGCTCACCGTCTTTGCTCAGCTGTTTCTCTGAAAGTGTGAGTAAACTGTCGGGAGCCCCGGTGATTAATATCCTGTTTTTGTCGCCGTTTTTCACCAAATGCGCCGCGTATTTGTGTTCCGAAGAAAAAGGAATGTGGTCAATGGTTTCAAAGGGCACGGATGATACACCGGCTTTTTGACTGAGAACCAGAAGGGCACCTTCGGTGGGGCTCCCCGTGATGGTCCACTGATCGTCTTCTTGGTTTAACTGCGCGGTGTTGGTGGTTCTAACGATGTTTACAAATGTTTGTAATGCGGGGTGCGCTTCAAGATCAACGAGGTTGTCTTCAAATTTGACGTCCCCTTTGGGCTCGTAGCCGATGCCGGTAATGTCGTAAGTGCAATCGGCTGTGGTGACTTTCCTGGCAGTCATCTCATTGCGTGTCAGCGTGCCGGTTTTGTCCGAGCAGATCACGTCAACCGAACCCAGCGTTTCCACTGAAGGCAGTCGTCGGATGATGGCGTTGCGTCTGGCCATGCGCTGAACGCCTATGGCTAAAGTGATGGTCATGATGGCCGGTAATCCTTCAGGAATAGCAGCCACTACCAGTCCGATAACGGCCAAAAACAATTCGCTAACGCTGTAGTCGCGAAGCCAGTAACCAAAGGCAAAAAATCCGGAAGAAGCGACTAAAATGATTACCGAGAGCCATTTTCCAAAGTTTTCAATTTGTTGGAGTAAAGGCGTGGTAATGGGCTTAACCTCGGACATCATCTGACTGATTTTTCCTAATTCAGTGTCCATTCCCGTGGCGACAATCATGCCGCGTGCTTCGCCAAAACTTACGGTGGTTCCGGAAAAGGCCATGTTGACGCGGTCTCCTAAAACAGCGTCTTGGTTTACGGGGTCGGTTTGCTTTTCTACCCCGTGGGATTCTCCGGTGAGGGCGGCCTCTTCCATTTTGGCGTTTTTCACCAAGGTGAGGCGTAGGTCTGCAGGAACTTTGTCACCTGCTTTGAGAAGAACTATATCGCCGGGAACCAAATCTTCTGCTTTTACAACTTGTTTTTTTCCGTCTCTCAATGTCAACGCATCCAGTGAAAGCATGTTGCGAATGGCTTCCAGCGCTGCCTCGGCTTTGCCTTCTTGTATGTAACCAATCCACGCGTTGACAACCACTACACCGAGTATTACCCACGTATCTATCCAATGATCCATCAAAGCTGTAATGATGCCGGCAATGATGAGGACGTAGATGAGGACATTGTGAAACTGCATCAACAGCCGTTTCCAGGCCGGTCTTTTGCGGGCTTCCGGCAGCGCGTTGGGTCCATACTCCTTCAAGCGCTTGGAGACTTCTTCTGAGCTCAGTCCTTCCTTCGGGTTGCTGTTCAACTTTTTTGCAACCTCATCAATATTTATGTGGTGAAACATTGGTGGAAATGTTTTAGAGCTTCATTTCCTTAACGTTATCGTCAATGTGAAGTTTTCCTTCGGTGGCGTTGCGAACGTCTTCTACACTAACACCGGGTGCAACTTCACGCAGTTCAAATCCTCTGGGGGTAATGTCGAGAACCGCTAAATCGGTGACAACCTTGCGCACACAATTCACTCCGGTGATGGGAAGGGTGCATTTGGTAAGAAGCTTGGATTCACCGGCACGGTTGGTGTGCATCATGGCCACAATAATGTTGTCGGCCGATGCCACCAAATCCATGGCGCCACCCATGCCTTTGACCATTTTTCCGGGGATTTTCCAATTGGCAATATCGCCGTTTTGCGCCACTTCCATCGCGCCAAGTACGGTCATGTGAACGTGTTGGCCGCGAATCATGCCGAAGCTCATGGACGAATCAAAAAATGCGGCGCCGGGCATGGCGGTGATGGTTTGCTTACCGGCGTTGATCAGGTCGGGGTCTTCTTCTCCATCAAAGGGAAAGGGACCCATGCCGAGAATGCCGTTTTCACTTTGAAATTCTACGGAAATGCCATCGGGGATATAATTGGCCACCAGTGTGGGGATGCCAATGCCGAGGTTGACGTAATAGCCGTCTTTCATTTCTTGTGCGATGCGTTGTGCGATGCCGTTTTTGTCGAGTGCCATATATAAATGTTTTTAAGTGCTGTTTTGGTTATATGCAAATGTTGTCAAGTAAATGAAATATTAAGACTTTGAACGAACCGTTCTGTTTTCGATGCGTTTTTCGTAGTTGACCCCTTGGAAGATGCGTTGCACAAAAATCCCCGGCGTGTGAATCTGATTGGGGTCGAGTTCACCAGCGGGCACCAATTCTTCTACTTCGGCAACAGTTATTTTGCCCGCCATGGCCATGAGCGGATTAAAATTACGTGCGGTGCCTTTGAAAATTAGGTTTCCCACTTCGTCGCCTTTCCAAGCTTTTACAAAAGCAAAATCGGCATCAAAGGCGTGCTCAAGAATGTGTGCTTTGCCATTAAACCAACGCACTTCTTTGCCTTCGGCAACCTCGGTTCCGTATCCGGCCGGAGTGAAAAAAGCGGGAATGCCTACACCGGCAGCCCGGCAACGCTCGGCCAAGGTGCCTTGCGGAATGAGGTCAACTTCCAGCTCACCAGACAGCATGAGTTTTTCAAACAAATCGTTTTCTCCCACGTAAGAAGAAATCATTTTTTTGATCTGACGGGTTTGAAGGAGCAACCCTAGTCCAAAGTCGTCTACCCCGGCGTTGTTGGATATGCATGTGAGGTTTTTTACCCCGCTGTCGCGCAATGCTGAAATGCTGTTCTCAGGAATTCCAGACAAGCCAAAACCACCGAGCATAAAGGTCATGTTATCACTGACGCCTACAATGGCTTCCTGGGCGCTTTTTACCACTTTTCGAATCATATTGTGTGTTTCTTTAGAGATGGTAAATATACAATGCGTTGCTGCTGTCGCAAGTCTCATTTGTTTTAATTAATACCAAAACATCAGCTATTTATATTACATTTGCAAAATGTTAACATTGGTGCTCTTTCACTATAAAAAATACTCAAATGCGTCATCAAAACATGTTTAAATTCCCGATTTTATTTTTTGTGACTTTTGCGCTAATGCTCAGTGGTTGTGGTACAGACGACGACGACAATGGCGGAAATGGCAATGGACCGGTTGAAGGCTTGCCCGAATTGATCACATTAACAGTTACGAATGTGGAGCAGTTTTCTGCCAGATGCGGAGGCCTGATTGGCTCTGATGGTGGTGAAACGGTTACTGCAAGAGGTGTGTGCTGGAGTACCAATGAAACACCAACCATCAACGACAAAAAAACCACGGATGGTGCGGGAGCGGGTGATTTTAGTAGCTTGATGTTACAGTTGGATCCCAACACCCAATATTTTGTGCGTGCTTATGCGACCAACAGCAATGGAACGGCTTACGGAAGCACGATGTCATTTACCACGGCGCCCGCGCAAAACATGGGTAGTTTTACTGATCCAAGAGATGGGAATACTTACCGCACGGCGACTATTGGCAACCAAACTTGGATGGCCGAAAACCTTCGCTATTTACCCAATATTTCTAGTCCTGGGGCCAATTCTGTTTCTTCGCCTCATTACTTTGTTTATGATTACTCGGGAAGTAGTGTTACCGAAGCTAAGGCAACGTATAATTATCAATTTTACGGTGTTATATACAATTGGCCAGCAGCAATGGCTGGTAGCTCAAGCAGCGCATCCAATCCAAGTGGCGTTCAAGGTGTTTGTCCAAACGGTTGGCACCTGCCAAGTGAAGACGAATGGGACGAGATGATTACTTACCTTGGCGGTTCATCGGATGCGTCAAAAAAACTAAAAGAAACCGGAACTGTGCACTGGAACACATCTGCACAATCTATTACGAATGAGTCCAGCTTTACTGCTCGTCCAGGAGGGTTCTATGCTCCATCTAATGCGTACTTTTTTGATTTGGGTGATGTTGGTGAATGGTGGACTTCTACCGAATATCAATGGGACAACACGGAGGTTATTTATTATGAAATTAGAAGTTCCGTCAATTCTTCTGTGAGAACGTATTTAACGTTTAAGAATATTGGGCTGTGTGTTCGCTGTGTAAAGGATTAACATCACAGATTTCAAGCAGAATAAATTTCTACCGCAACATCATCGCCGACTTCTCAATGGCTTCCACCATCACGTCGACGTCATTTTTGTTGTTGTAAAAGGCAAAAGATGCCCTTACCGTTCCCGGAATATTGTAAAAATCCATCAGTGGTTGGGCGCAGTGGTGGCCGGTTCTTACGGCTACACCAAATTTGTCCATTAGTGTTCCCAAATCGTAGGGGTGAACGCCGTCTATGAGAAAGGAAATGACACTGGCTTTTTTTTCGGCGGTGCCGTAAAAGCGCATACCTTCAATGGCCGACATTTTTTTGGTGGCGTAATTCAAGAGCTCGTCTTCGATGGCCTTGAGCTTGTTCATTCCGTGGGCGGTGAGATAATCGATGGCTGCACCCATGCCTACCATACCGGCCATATTGGGCGTGCCGGCTTCAAACTTAAACGGCAGTTCGGCATAGGTGGTTTTTTCAAAACTTACGGTTTTTATCATTTCTCCACCGCCTTGGTACGGTGGCAGAGCTTCTAAGCGTTCGCGTTTTCCGAACAACACGCCAATTCCCGTGGGGCCACAGATTTTATGGGCCGAAAAACAGTAGAAATCTGCGTCTAAATCTTGCACGTCCACGGCCATGTGTGGTGCCGATTGCGCCCCGTCGATAAGAACAGGTACGTCAAATCGGTGGGCGTGTTCGATGAGGCTTTTGACGGGATTGATGGTGCCGAGGGCGTTGGAAATGTGGTTCACCGCAACAATAGCCGTATGTTCGTCAATCAGCGATAAGCCTTCTTCCAGTATCCATTCGCCTTTTTGGTTGATGGGGATGACGCGCAATTTGGCCCCCGTGCGCTCGCAGAGCATTTGCCAAGGGACGATATTGGAGTGGTGTTCCAAGGCGGAGATAACCACGTTTTGTCCGGACTTAACCATGCTCGTCATCGAGGAAGCAATGGTGTTGATGCCGTCGGTGGTGCCTTTGGTAAAGATGATTTCTTCGCGTTCGGCAGCATTGATAAAGGCCTGCGTTTTGTCACGCGCTTGCTCTACCGCGTCGGTGGCAAGCTGACTGAGCAGGTGATTGCCGCGGTGCACATTGGCATTGATGGTTTCGTAATAATTTTTTATGGCAGCAATCACCACAGAAGGCTTTTGTGTAGAAGCGGCATTGTCGAGGTAAACCAACGGCTTACCGTTGACTTCTCGAGATAATATGGGAAAATCGTTGCGTATATCGGTTGCTATTGTATTCATTATATGCGTATTCACTGAGGTGTTAATGTATGCGTTTGCAGGGGATGTCAGATTAACACCTAGGGGTTCAACTTGTTTTGCAAAGTTAATGAGTGGTGCTTGATGTGGGGAATAATGTTTTGGGAGTGTTGAGTGATGAATGATGAGTTATGAGTGGGCGTTTTATGTTGATGCTGGCTATGGGTTTGTGAACGGCTAAACAAAAAACCCAGTGATACCAAAGTCGATTGTATTAATCTGCGGCAAAAGTAAGGGGGTGGTGCGACAGAACTTGTCGCGAAAATATAATCCTGTCATCCCTTCGGGGTTTATTAATGACACGTCGCAAATACCGTCATTACTCGTTTTCACCCCCTGGTTCCGTCCCCAACTCATAACCCATAACCCATAACTCATAACCCATAACTCATCACTCAAAACCAACGGCCATGTAAAGTCATTTACCTTACACGCCCCTCCCATATTCCAACATCTGCTCCGCAAAATCCATCGGGTATTCAGCCTCTATGTCAATGATATCACCGTCTTGTTCTACCGGAGTGAGCTTGGGGTTGACAAATCCGGCGTAGGGAGGGATATCGAGGGCTTTAACGCGTGTCAATACCTCGCGGTGGATGTGTTGGTCCACTTGAACGCCGTAGGTTTCTACGAGTTCTTTGCCGGCCGTAAAGTCGCCTTCGGATTTGATGCGCTGCACCTCACGCAGCAGTTTGCCGAAGAGCTCGCGCAGTTTGTCGTAGTCGTTGACCACAAAAAAGGTTTTACCGTCGCGGGTTTTCTTTTCAATCACCTGTTCATCCAAACCGTGCTCGTAGGCCCATAAGGCAACGAGTTGTCGGTTGCGCATGTGGTCTTCTTCAATCACATCGACAGGCTCGATACGCTGCAACTGTGTCATCAGACCGTTTCTTATGTAGCCGTCGTACTCGGCCTTGCCTACATCGAGTGATTCCATCAAGCCCATATCGATGAGATTACTGTCCATGATGTAATAAAGTGCCACAAGATCTGCCCGAGCTTCTTCTAAGGTGTTGTAATAGTTTTTAAGGGTTTCCTTGGCATTCGAAACGCCTTCTTTGGTGCGGCCGGAGGCGTGTCCCACCACTTCGTGCAGGGCGGTGTGAAGTTTAGATGCTAATTCGCCGTGTGTTTTGCTGCGTTTTAGCTCGATTTCGTCGTAGCAAAATTCTTCTAACATGCCTTTCAAACTGGCTTTGTGGTAGGCGCTTTCAATGTTGCCTATGCTCACCGATTTAGATCCGTGCTCCACACGTATCCAATCGGCATTGGGCAGATTTACACCAATGGGCGTGGCGGGTGAGGCATCGCCGGCTTCTCCCGCTACGTTGACCACCTTATAGCTGACGCCCACGACGTTTGGCTTTTTGTACTCGTCTTGAATGGGTGATTGGTCTTCAAACCACTGTATGTTTTCGGCCATCATGTTCATGCGCTTCGAGGCGTCAAAGTCTTTGATTTGCACGATGGTTTCGTAGTTGGCTTTGAATCCAAGGGGGTCGTTGTACACTTCGATGAACCCGTTGATGTAATCCACATCGCCTTCGGTGGCGTTCAACCAAGCGATGTTGTATTCGTCCCAGGTGCGGAGGTCGCCAGTTTTGTAATAGTCAATAAGCAGTTTTAGGGCGTCGGCCTGGGCGTTGTTTTCCGCCACGTCTGCCGCTTTTTCCAACCAGTGAATGATGTTTTTGATTTGCTCGCCATACATGCCGTCTATTTTCCATACCTCTTCTTTGATTGCTCCGTTTTCATCGCGTACCAAGCGACTGTTTAAGCCGTAGGATATGGGACGAGGATCGCTGTTGTCGGCCATGCTGCGGTAGAATTCGAGGGCTTCGCTTTCCGTGACGTCCGAGCCGTAAAAGTTTACCGCCGAGGCCTGTAGCAAATCAACGCCGCCGTCCTTAGACACTTTTTTGCCGTCTTTATTAGGGTCAAAAATGAAATCCACCAGCGTCTCATCCAGTTCTACCCCGGAGGCTTGTGCGACTTCTTTAAAATAGTCTGCGGAACAGCCAGGAATAAACTTGTTGTGCGAGTAGTGATGGTGAACGCCATTGGAAAACCACACGCGTTTGATGTAGGTCTCTAACACTTTCCACTGCTCGTCTTCTCTGTTGCCGGGATGGTTTGTGTAAATGCCATCCAGCATGCGACGAATGTGCAAATTGTACCGGTGGTTTTGGTCGTAGATGATGTCGCGACCGGCCAAACCGGCTTGGGTTAAAAAGTAAACCAGTTTTTTTTGATCCAAGGTCAGTCTGTCAAAATTGGGAATCTGGTAACGCAAGATTCTGACGTCGGCAAAGCGGTCAATTTCCCATTGAAAATCATCCGTTTCTTGTTTGTTGGTCTGGGGTTGAGAGGGGTGCTGACACGTATTGCTCATAATATTTTGGACACGTTTTTTAAATATTCTAATTGTTGGTTGACACAAATGTATACAATGAAAAGACGCAACCTGTTTTTAAAGTCAGAAGATAGCGTTTTATATTTTTTTGCTAAAGTCTTCAACAAAACCTGACTTTTCTCCCTTTTTTAGCTCAGAGATTAATTCCTTTCGCTTCGTCTGTTCCAATTCAAACATCCTCAGTGCTGCTCTGATAACTTCACTTGCCGAAGCATATTTCCCGGATTTCACTTGATTATTTATGAATTCTTCAAAATAGTCACCCAATAAAATAGATGTGTTTTTAGCCATAACTTTTGAAATTTACACAAGTATACCAACTATTGGTATGCAACCAAATTTTTTAGTTATTTCTTACTTACTGCGGCTTGATTTAATCTTCAAAAAAATTAGCCACGAATACACATATTTATTTTTGCTTCGCAAAAAATATTTGCAACGAAATTCCACGAACCCCTTAGCTATTCGCCCTTTGAAAGCGCAGCACTATAGCAACGAAAAGCACGAAAGACACGAAAAAATATTTCGTGAAGAATTGCATCGCAATACCTTATTCGTGTACATTCGTGAAATTCGTGGCTACAAAAAAACAAGTGTGGAGCAATGGAGAAGTCAAGTGGTTAAAACGTATAGTCCACTCTCAAGTAAGCCATTCTCCCAAAAATCGGCCCCCAAACCATCGTGGCGTCGAAGTGGTCTTGATAGGGATTGGCAAAGTTTTGAATGGGATTCTCTTGTCGGAAGTTGAGGAGGTTTTCCACCCCCAAAAACACGGTTAACTTATTGCTCAAATCCTTGCGAACTTGTCCGTTGAGTAGGAAGAAATTGGGCGAGCGTTCGCCGAGTTGAAATTCTTCCGGACTCATATCTGTATCCGGCAATCGCTGAGAACCAAACCAGTTGATGGTCAGATCAAATCCCCACTTGTCACGTGTTTCGTACTCAAAGTTTAGAAACAAACGATGTGGAGGTATGAGGGTGTTTTCTCTTAAACCCGTCTCGGCAAATGGTTGCTGAACATCCAAGTATTTATACGCAAAGCGCAGGTCAAATCGTCGCCACACTTCGTAGTCGATTTGAAACATGGCCCCGCGTGAAAAGCCCCCTTCGCCGTAGTACAGGCGTAGCATCTGACTGTGGTCGTAGTCGGTGACCAATTGGTTTTCAAAGTGGGTGTAGAATCCGTCGAGTACGATGCTGCCCTTGCGGTAGAACAGGCGAAACTCCTTTTGAATACTCAAACCAAAGTTCCAGGCTATTTCTTGTTGCAACTGCAGATTGTCAATAGAAAACCCGCTGTTAAAGCGATCGGCGGCATCGGTCGGTGCGCCCCAAGTGATGGTTCGCGAAGACCCAAACGCGGTGATGTTTTCCACCAGCGGCAATGGACTGCGGCGTGCAGAACCGGCGTGGGCACGAAAAATCCAACTTTCTTCGGGCGCGTAACGCAGGTGCAGACGCGGTGTCATAAAGGCCACATCGAAGAAATCACTGTAGTCGGCACGCATGCCCAATACGGCATTGAACTTTTCACTCGGTTTGTACTGAACTTCCCCAAAACCACCGGCAACATTTTCGTTGCGTGCAATAGTGGTGGAAGGCTGAAACGGTCCGCTCACTTCTATAGGCACGTCAAAAGCTCCCAACCTAGTTTCCATACGTTCGGCTTGAATGCTCAGTCCGGTGTTGAAAATCCATTTGTCATTCTCAGAATTTCCGTTTTGGTACAACAAACTTCCGTACAAACCATCGTGATTCGCATTGAGTATGCGGTTGCCAAAGAAAGCATCTTGTTCGTGGGTATACGCATTGGCAATGAGTGCAATGCTGGCATCGCGGTCGCCGTCCAACAGATAGGCTGTTTTGGAATAAGCACTGATGCGTTGGTTGTCGATTTGCATGCCCCAAAGGCCGAGGTTGTTGTCCTCCGTGCGATTCTCGGCGAAATCGTAATCCATTTGTCCGGACTGATTGCGATTGAAGATATAGTGTGCACCAAACTCAATGTGCCAATTGCCTTTGTCGTACATCCAGCGACTCATACCGTTGATTTGTAAACTCATGGGCATGTCCATAAAACCGTTTCCGTTGACATCCCAGCGCAGGGGTACCGAGCTATAGTGGAGGAGGTGTGCGGATTTGAAGTGGTCGTTAAAATGTTTCACATTGACCAAGTTCAATTCATTACGCCCCCCTTGGTTGATATAGGCATTGAGGTGTGTAACCTCCTCGTTGTTGGCGCTTGTCAAGTCGATATCGATGAGTCCCGTGGTGCTTTCAAAGCCATTGATGACCGAGCCAATGCCTTTACTTAAGTGGATGCTCTCCACCCAAGGTCCTGGCAGAAATGTCATGGAAGTATTTACCGCCAGTCCGCGTCCGAAGGGGATATTCTCGATTTGTACCGGTGCGTACTTGCCGCTCAGACCGAGCATTTCGATGCGTTTGGCACCGGTAATGGCATCGGAAAAGGAGACGTCTACGGCCGGATTGGTTTCAAAACTTTCGGCAACGTTGCAGCAAGCGGCTTTGCGCAGCTCTTTCTTGTTGATTTCGTATTCCAGTCCGACCGACTTCGCCGATAGTTCCGTGGCGCGAATGACTTCCCGTACCTCAACAGCTTCCAGTAGGTTGCCTTCCTCCATTTCAATAGGGGGGATTTTGTTGGGTTTGCCTTCAATGGGCTGACGAACGCGTTTGAAGCCCACAAAACTCACCACCAAAATGTTGCTCTCTTTGACATATGGTATTTCAAATGTGCCGTCTTCTAGGGTGGTGGTGCCTTCTTCCGTACCTTCCCACCACACGTTGGCGCCCATCAATGCCTCTTTTTTGCCGTTTTCTTTAAAAACAATCTTGCCGATTAAGGTTCCTTGCGCATGAACCTTCCCACCGACGATGGCTGCCATCATCAGTGGAATCATAAACAAAATACGCATGTTTATTCGTGGCTTCTTATGTGACGAGGAGCATCGTCAGAAAGCGTGTCGGACGGTGCTTCCATCATGTGTGGGCTGACCGTTGCCCGATAGCGGCAGCAGTGGTGAATGCCTTCATAGATGCTGTCGGGAGCTAGTGAGCGCTCGGTATCGTGGCCGACACTATTGATGCGCTCATGGATTTCGTCAATGCTAATCTTCTTTGGTTTGTAGGCCACAAAAAGTTGCTTTTTATCTACGTCCCATTCAGAGAAAATAATGCCTTTGGTGTCGAGGGCACCTTCGATGCGTTTTTTACACATATCGCATTCGCCATCGACGATAAAGGTCGTTTCGATTTTACGTTGTCCAAAAACAGTGAGCGACAACGCGATCAGTACTAAGGAAAAAAGTGACTTAAAATTCATGATGTTGATTTTTTTAATTTTTAAAAAGGTTGTTTAAAAGCTGAAAAAATCAACGCATCATAGTCGGAAATTTTGGTACCGGAGAAACAGTCGTTGGGCTGTAAGAATGTCGGCCTCGTATGTGATCTCGACTTCCGAATAATGGGCAATATATGGGTTGTAAGTGCTGTTTTGCGCTTCAACGGCATGAAGTTCAGGTGCTTCTTCGTCTTTTACCGGAGTGGTTTGCAGAAAGAGGAAATCGTCGTCGCAGCAGTGTTCATTAATTTCCGTATCCTGACTTTCGTGTTGACAGCAGTCTGGGGATTCATCGCCTTGGGGCATGGAGCAGCTGCCACTACTACACGGATCTACCGGTATAAATAGCGAAGCAGACACCAAGTTGTCTTTGCAGAAATGGGCATACGTTGCAAAGCCACCCGTGCTAACGATGAGCAGGGCGCTCAGAAACAAACGCATAGAAATAATCCACATCTTCATAATGACAAAGATAAGAGGATTTTTTGGAAAGGGATGTTTAAAATTTTGGAGGAAGTGTAGGGTGAGGGCACATAGGTTTTAGAAGGGCACATAGTTTTTAGAAGGGCACATAGTTTTTGAACCACATAGGCACATAGGAGCACATAGGTTTTAGAGTATATAAGGTTTAGAGCACATAGGTTTTAGAAGGGCACATAGGTTTTAGAAGGGCACATAGTTTTTAGAAGGGCACATAGGTTTTGAACCACATAGGCACATAGGAGCACATAGGGTTTAGAGCACATAGGTTTTAGAAGAGCACATAGGTTTTAGAAGGGCACATAGGTTTTAGAAGGGCACATAGGTTTTAAAAGAGCACATAGGTTTTGGAGTACATAGTTTGGGCTACACAACTTGTCTGTTTTAGGAAATGTCTGGTGACGTTACATTATTCGCATCCACCTTTTTTCCACTACAAACAATCTAAGCCAATATAAATGTTCCAATGGTTTTTCGTTGATTACACGTATTTTTGGATGATTAAATAATCGATTGAAAAATGTCCATCAAAAACCACCTTTTGTTTGTTGTTCTCGTTGGAACATTAACCAGTTGCAACACGGTTTTAAGAGGCTTGGGGGTCATTAAAAAACCAAAAGTGATTACGATTGAAAATATGCTTGAGGTGGGGTTGTCTCATGGGTTGACGAAGGAAGACGTTTTTTATTATTTCCCGTCCGATACTTTAAACATTAGCTATCCTTATTGGCCGGAAAAGCTCGTAGAAGAGGATGGGTTTGTCTATGTGTTTGACGATGAGGGGTATTTGATTGAGTTTGAATCGAGTTGTGTGGGACATCCGTTAAAGTACTTAGAAGGAGAGATAGATTCTGCCATGTTTAAAAACACGCACGATTCAATTTCAGAAAAAGTTCATATTCGAGATTTTTTGTCGTTGAAGGGATGGGATTTGATTGCCGCTAAAGATGTTATGATCTTTGAAGATTATTCTATTCAAAAGAAAACCGTTGTGGTGTATTGGAGTCGATGGCAGTATTATTTCACCAAGCGAAATATTCGGGATGTTACGTCTATGAACCTTCCAAATGACAGTGTTCGTGTGCTTTTTATAAATACGGATCCGATTGAGGAGTGGTATGAGTAAATAATGTCTGTCTATAAAGTCCGATGACGGCTTTATGGTATGGACGCGGTAGGGGCGTATAGTCAGGGGCAACACAAGGCTGCCTCCTACTTGAACTTTCTAGAGCAGCCACTTTGAGTTTATGGACAGACTCTATTTACAGGAATCATTCATTTTCAAAGTTGAAGCCATGAAATTTCAAATATAAAGATATGTATTTTCAAAGTTGAAGCCATGAAATTTCAAAGTTGATTTTTGTAAAACAAACAAATACAGTATATTTGCCTCAAATTATAAACTTCAATGAGTGCAAGTAGAAATGTCATAAGGCAAATGGAGCTTTTTGCGAAAAAGTACCCCATATTAGCACTAACCGGACCTCGACAATCAGGGAAAACAACGCTCTTGAAAGATCAATTTCCAGACTACACGTATGTGAGTTTGGAAAACCTCGACAATAGAAATTTTGCCCAACAAGACCCCAATGGCTTTTTAAAACAATACAGCGAATATGTGATTTTAGATGAGGTTCAGCGTGTTCCTCAACTTTTTTCCTACCTACAAACCAAGGTAGATGAAGATAACATGATGGGGCAATACATTTTATCGGGTTCCCAAAATTTTCATTTAATGCACAATATCACCCAAAGTTTGGCCGGCAGGGTTGCCATATTCAAACTATTGCCCTTTGATTGTGAAGAAATGGAAGCAGCAGGTTGGCTTGATGATGATTATGCTGTGAATGTTCAGCGAGGGAGTTATCCGGCAATGTATGATCGCGATATTCCAGCCAATACGTTTTTTTCAAATTACGTGCAGACCTACGTTGAGCGCGATTTATCTGAAATCATCAACGTGAAAGATCTCAAGCAGTTTAGGAATTTTATTTCCCTGTGTGCCGGACGAGCAGGACAACTTCTCAATTTGAATGCTTTGGCAAATGCGTGTGGGGTGTCTCAGCCAACCGCTAAGTCGTGGATTTCGGTGTTGGAAGCCAGCTATATTATTTATCTTTTACAGCCCTTTCACGGCAACTTCAACAAACGAATCACCAAAAGTCCTAAACTGTATTTTTACGATACCGGTTTGCTTTGCTATTTGCTCAAAATCCGCGATGCAGAATCTCTAAAGCTCAGTCAGCACAAAGGCTTTTGCTTCGAAAACTTTGTCATCAACGAGTATATCAAGCAAAATTACCACCACAACCTCCATTGTGATTTTTGGTTCTGGCGAGACTCGGTCGGTCATGAAGTGGATTTAATATGGCAACACACAGAGAAAATCAACATAGTAGAAATCAAAGCCTCCGAAACCATTATGCCCTATATGTTTAAAGGCTTAAACTATTTTGAATCGCTCAAACCGGATTTGATAAATAGCAAAACCTTGATTCATACGGGAAGTTTTAATCAAAATAGAACCGATGCTGCGGTGAGGAGTTGGCGGGCGATAAAAGTCAATGTTGGAGCATAATTAATTAGAAGTAACCAACAATAAATTTCAAAGTTGATATCTATTTTTACCCCATGCAAGAAAATAAACCCAGCCCTTCCAAAGCATATCTATTTTCCTCTTTAGGACTAATTGTTCTAGGCATTGGTTTGTCTATAGCTTATTATACGAAGTACGGCTTTGATACTATTGATGATGATGTCGTTAGTAAGCTTGCCGGTTCTCTTCCGCTTTACCTGGTTTTTTTGTTTGTCATTTTCATTGCTCCGGTATACGAAGAAGTGGCCTTTCGTTTTTGGGTGACCGGTAAGCGTAGGGCTTTCTGGATATCGGCCATACTCATTGTTGTTTTTGGATTGTTGATGGGTTTTTATTTGGTGATTGCGATTGGCGCAGGACTTTTGGTATATCTGTTTTTAGAAAAACCGCTGAAGCTCACCAATGCCAAAGGCGCAGTGTTTTTCATGCTCAGCAGCTTGTCTTTCGCTTTAGTGCATTTGTCCTTGGATAACCCCATGATGTACTCAGCCATTCAGGTTGTTTATTACATGGGCGTCGGAGGATTGTTTGCCTACGTTGGATTGCGATACGGGTTCAGATACAGTGTTGTATCGCATATCCTATTCAATGCCGTTATCGTGTTTATCGCTTTTTTTGCCGATAATCAAAAAGACCTTCATTTCACAATAGATGCAGATACCGAGGTGTCTCTAACCGCAAATTCAATATTTTCTTCTCGGTCAAGTTTAGACAATGTTTTAAACGATGATTCGATGTACTATGAAGGTACGTTAACCGGAATATTAATTGGAATTTCACCGGAGAAAAATCAATACCTAATGGTTGACAATGGTTTTGGATTGTATCGTCACACGCTTACGGCCACATCAAAAACGGGCGCCATTGATCGGAGTAATTTACGAGATGCATTGGTTGAGCGACTGCCAATAAAGATCGACACCACCGAAGTAGATGCCTTTTGTTTAACCTTTGACGAGCAATTTGACGGAGGTGCCCCCAATCCCAAAGAAAATAAGCAGAAGCCACATTCGCTAAATTCTCTGGCCTATATGATTCGCATGAATCACAAACTCCCCGTGCTGGTTTGCGATACGCTTGAGCAGCAAGATAAGTTGGTGCAAATTGATATCGATTTCTACTTTATCAAATCTGAATCGGCGTTGAAGACATACCTGCAAGACCGAGGTGTGTTGATCAATTTGGAATCGGATAGGCAAATCAAGCGGATTGAATTTGAGGAGAAATATTAATGTATCATTCGAATGTTTGTTTATTTAAACAACATGAAATGGGCATCAGTATTTCAGCAAGTCCCACAATGTTTGATGGATCTTTAGTGCATCCGCATCCGAAATACAACCAATCTCTTTTACAAACCGACTTTTTGAGATGCTGCGGATGTGAGACGTCAATGCTTCGGACGTGTGTTGAAGTCCATTGGGTGTAGAAGCTTGCAAAATCAAATTGCCTTTGTAACCTTTGATTTGTGTGGTTAACGGGCAGCAAATTACTACCGGCGCATGGGTGTTGAGCATATGGCCACTAATGACGACGACCGGACGAAAACCTGCTTGCGCACTTCCTCGAACCGGGTTGAGGTCAACATACCAGATGTCACCCTTCTTCATGGTCGAGCTGTTGCATGTATTCCGCCATCCCTTCCTCGGCGACTTTCAACACGTCGATGTCATTCGCCATTTGCTTATACGACTGCACGTATTCTGCGCGATTCAGTTGATCGAGGTAAAGGCGCAGTGCACGCTCAATGAGTTTGTTTTTGGGTACCGAATGCGCTTTGGCTTTCTCGGCCAGCATTTTCAATACATCATCCGGAAGCGAACTGGTGAACGTGGTCATTGCTGTTTTGTATTTATGTTTTGCAAATATGTGGATTGTTTTGAGTATTTACAATGAGGTTTAAGTTTAGATTTTGTCTTAGTGAGAAGACAAATAATCACATTTTTATCTTGCAAAGAAGATACGAGACTATTTTTGGACACGAAAACGTAATTTTACCCGAAATTTCAAGTCATGAAAACGAGGCCAGTTGCATACATCTTTTTGACATTGCTTATCATTTTAATATCATTGAACGTGTATAACATTGTCAGCGGCCATTCGTATACAAACGTGCAGATTGTTGCTCAAGTTTTATTAGGACTATCGTTCGTGGCTTTTCTTGTGGGCTTTTACAAGAGGGTAGGTTGAGGAAAGAGTAATCATCACGTAAAACAATAAGCGATACTTTACACTTTTGGAGCTTTATGCTTTACATGTTTTGAGCGCTTCATTTTACACTTTTTGAAATAGCATGGCTTAAAGAACCCTGCATATTTAAAACAAAATTTTAAATTTGCAGGGTTTGATGATGAATAGACTAAACCATTCTTTGAATGTTTTTTATTGATGACCATTCAAACCAACACTTTGAAATATCATGATAATCTAAAGTAGTGTTTTGAATTATCATAACATTTCGAAGTCCCACACCTTTGTTTGCGTCGTCTACAATAGTAACGCGAAATTACAGAACGCCATTTCGCATACGAGTAATCATGTAAACGCTTCGTAAAGTCCCGGTAGGGACAAAATATCGGTAGCCAATAGATTTTGATGAGGCAA
>PXCF01000050.1 GCA_003566715.1 Cryomorphaceae bacterium
CTCAGCTGAATTTCAAGTCCAAGAGCTAAATTTAAAATAGCCCTTAGCAATTAATTAATTCCGAGTTCTTTTTTGACAAGAGGCCCAACATCATCACCTCCACCGGCAAAAAGCACCGATTTGCCTTGTGAAGAGTCGAAAATGTAGGTGTAGCTGTTTTCACGTGCAACACTGTTGATGGCTTTTTCAACCTTGTCGTAGATGGGTTGAAGCTCTTTCTCTTGTTGCTGCTCCAGGTTTTGTTGCGCCTCACTCATGAACTCTTGGATTTTACCTTGCATTTCTTGGAGTTCACGAATCTTGCGTTGACGAACAAGTTCGGTCAAATCGGCTTGGTCTCGCTCTAATCTTCCAGCTTTTTCTTCCAACTCTTTTTGCATTTCAACAATTTCGTTTTCCAGACTGGCTTGAAATTTTTGGAGATTTTCTTGAGCCGTCTTAAAGTCGGGCATTGTACGAATGAGCTCGTTCAAGTTGACATGACCAAGTTTTTGGGCTTGGATTTCTGAAAATCCGGAGCCAATGACAATGGCTGCTACGGCGAAAAGGGTTGCGATTCTGTTCTTGATATTCATGATTTATGTTTATTTAACGGTATCCGAGTTTAACTAAGACTTCATCACTGATGTCCATTTTGTCACTGACATACAAGATGGTCAGTGCATTGGCTTTATCCAAAATGAGGTCAAATTTACGACGCAAAGCTACATCTTGAATGGCATTGTATACTTGGTCTTGAATTGGTTTTACCAATTCCATGCGTTTTTTGAATAATTCGCCTTTGGGTCCGAAGTATTTTCTCTGTAGTTCACGTGCTTCTTTCTGCTTTTTTGCAATGGCTTCTTCCCGCTCTTTTCTCATCTCGTCGGTTAAGAGCACTTTTTCGGCACGGTACGTCTTTTCCATTCCACTGGCTTCCAGCATAAGCGCTTCTACTTCACCTTCCCAAGTTCCGGAGAGTTGATCCAATTGCTTTTGCGCCGTATTGTATTCGGGTATTCTCTTGAGAATTTTTTCGGTATCTACGATACCAATTCTCTGTTGCTGACCGAATACGCCTGAAGCAGCAAAAATAGAAAAAAAGACGATTAACAAATAACGCATATGAGGCGCGAATATAAATGACTTAAAATTGTTGACCAATAATAAAGTGTGTTTGCCAACCACTTGGTCCAATACCACCTATCATTGGGTCAAACCCATATCCAACATCTATGCCAAGTAAACCAAACATGGGCATGAATATGCGTAGACCTGTTCCCAAAGATCGACGTAAGTTGAAGGGATTGAACGTGCTAAAGTCTAAATGGTTGTTACCGGCTTCCGCAAAAATAATTGGCCATATCTGCGCGTTTGGATTAGGAGACACCAAAAATCTCACCTCTGCCGTAAACTTATTGTAGACAGTACCACCCAAATTGATGTTTGTTGGGTCTGGAATGATACTGTTGTTTTGATAACCGCGAAGGGCTATAATTTCACGTCCGTCAAGTACAAAGTTCATCAAACCATCACCACCCATAAAAAAGCGTTCAAACGGCGATATACCAAGGTCGCGATTGAAACGCCCCATATAACCAAATTCCATGTGTGTACTTAATACAATGTTTTTATACAGTTCGGTATACCAAGTCCAGTCAAACTTCCACTTGTGATACTCTAAAAACTCGTACTGCTCAGCGCCCTGCATTTCACCTACATCTACCCCTCTGAGTAATGAAAAGGGTGGCGTGATTTTCAATGATAGGTTTAACTGACTTCCTCGGGTTGGGAAAATGGGCACATCGGTGTTGTTTCGGCCTAGTTTTACGTTGTAGCTGATATTGTTAGAGATTCCATCGCGAAAGTTAGGAATACCTAAGTCAAAGTTCTCTAGTCGATAACGCTTGATGTCAATGGCTTGGTAAAGGGTGAAATAATCATCTGGCCAGCGAATACGACGGCCGAGACCGATGGTTGCACCGGTAATGTTAAGTGCTTGTCTGTTGGGGTCTCCTTGTGGTAATCCTGACCAGTTTTGTACGGAGTGAAACAGCGATACCGTTAGTGCATTGGGTTTTTTGCCACCCAGCCAAGGCTCTGTAAACGAAATGGAGTAGTTTTGGAAAAAGCGACCGGTACTTTGTGCCCGCATATTGATGGATTGGCCATCACCGGTAGGCAATGGTTTCCAAGCGCGTTTGTCAAAAATGCTGCGTGCCGAAAAGTTGTTGAAACTCAATCCGAGTGTTCCAACGATAAATCCGGCGCCCCATCCCCCTTGAAGTTCGAGCTGACTGGTACTTTTTTCGGAAAGGATGTATTCGATATCTACGGTGCCTGTTTCCGGGTTTGGTTGGGGATTTACGTCCATTTCTGACGGCTCAAAATATCCCAATTGTCCAAGTTCACGCATGGTTCTTTGGATGTCCGAACGTCTAAAGAGTTCCCCTGGTCGGGTTCTAATTTCCCGCATGATGACATGGTCATTGGTTCGGTCATTACCGGAGATGGTCACGCGATTGATGGTGGCCTGTTGCCCCTCTCTCATTCTCATTTCCAAATCAATGGAGTCGCCCTCTACGGCTGTTTCTATAGGGTTTAGGTTGAAAAACAAATAGCCGTTATCGAGATATAAGGAGTTGATGTCTGCACCACCCGGATCCATGAAAAGACGCTCCTGAAGACGTCTAGAATCATAAGGATCCCCCTTTTTAATACCCAGTACCGTCGATAAGACTTCGTCGGAGTACTTCGTGTTTCCCAGCCACTCAATATTTCTAAAGAAGTACTTGCGGCCTTCTTCGACGGTAATGTCAATTTGTACGCGGTTTTCACTAACAAAATAGAAGGTGTCTTTAATGATTCGTGCGTCTCTAAAGCCAAATTCGTTGTATTTATCAATCACCAATGCCAAATCATCTTCTAGTTCGTCAGAGAGTAATTTTGAAGTTTTGAAAATGTTCCACCACCTATGACGTTTGGTTTCGTCCATGGCCTTTCTGAGTTTTTTACTGGCGACACTTTCGTTGCCAAAAAAACGGATGTCTTCAATTTTTACTTTTTCTCCCGGATTAACCGAAATCCCCATGATAACCGCGTTGGTTTCATTGGTGTCTCTAATTACCCGAACTTTGACTTTGGCGTTGAGATGTCCTCGATCGATAAAGTAATCTCGGGTTTTGTTTTCCGCTTGAATGATGAGGTTTTCGGTAACCACCTTTCCGCGCGATAATTTCAGTTGCTCACGCAGATCGTCTTTACGACTTTTCTTGATACCGGTAAAGTAGAACTTGGATAATTTTGGCAACTCCTGTACTTTGATGTCTAGGTAGATTACTCTTCCTTGTCGGTTGTTGACAATGATTTGTATGTCTTCAAATAGTTTTTGCTTCCACAGGTTTTTTATAGCGTCTGATAGCTTTTCTGAAGGGACGGTTATCCTATCTCCAACGGATAAACCAGATAACAGGATGATGATGTTGTGGTCAATATTGTTGGTTCCGGAAACAGTGATGCCGCCAATCTCATATTCAACCTCGGGAATTAAATCCAGTTCACCTTGGCCTTTGATTTTCCCCAAGGGAATGAGAAACAATAACGCCAAAAATCCATAGATGACTCTGTACTTCTTACCCATTTGTTTCCTCTTCATGAAGTTGTTCACTTGTTTTTCCAAATCTCCTCTCGCGATTGTTGTAGTCTTGCAAGGCATGTATCAAGTCTTCTTTGTCAAACTCCGGCCAAAGTTTATCACTAAAATACAACTCACAATAGGCTATTTGCCAGAGTAGGTAGTTGCTCACTCTTTGCTCGCCACCTGTTCTAATCAAGAGGTCGGGGTCGGGCATGCCGAAGGTAAAAAGATTATTCTCTATATGGGCTTCATCGATATCCGAGATTTTTATTTCCCCTTCGATAAGCTTTTGGCCAATTTTTTTCATGCACTGAACCATTTCCACTCGAGAGCTGTAGCTTAACGCCAAAGATAATGTCATGCGCTGGTTTCTCTTGGTTGTTTCCATAACTTCAAGAAGCTCTCTTCGGCATTTCGTTGGTAGCAAGCTGATGTCTCCTATGGCACTAAGACGTATGTTATTCTTCATGAGTGTTTTTAACTCTTTCTTTAGCGAGCTTACCAACAAAGTCATCAATGCCTTTACTTCAGATTGGGGTCTGCTCCAGTTTTCCGTGGAAAACGCATAAACGGTTAAATATTTGATACCTAATTCGGCAGAAGCGGTAGCGATGTTGCGAAGTGCATCAACACCATTTTTGTGACCAATGGAACGGAGAAAGCCCTTTTTTTTCGCCCATCGTCCATTTCCATCCATGATGATGGCGAGGTGTTGAGGGAGGTTTTTAATGCTGTGGTCTGATAACCCGCTCATTGGCTTTTTATTTTGGCTTAGAATCGCTTGCACTTTTCACGCGCCGAATATAGTTTAAAACTTAAGGTAATACCTGAAAAAATATACCAATCGTCGCGATTGGGGTTTCCTCTTAACTGTCCGTTTCTTGATCGGGGGTCTCCACTGCGGTCTGACAGGGCAGCGGCGAGAGGACCATTTTCTTCAGCAAGTAAAAGAGGATCTACGTAAAAACCACTCACATCGTCGAGATAATCGGTACCTGTTCGTCGAAATCCAACCTCAAATCCAAGGGTAAAGTTTTCACTTAAACTGAACTTATACCCAAGACCAAATGGAAGAATGTAATCGGATAAACTGTATAGGCCTTGGTTGGATAGAGACGAGCCTTGTCCTTCGGTTCCCAGGGGCTGGAGTTGTATCAACTCTCCTTCAAACTCGGTGTGCGGGTCGAAGAAAAACAATCCAACTCCGCCAAAAACATACAATGAGTGCGCTCCTTTTCGTCGGCCGTTGAATTCGTAAAAATTAAACTCAAACCAGACAGCGACTTCCGTAATTTCCGACTCAAAACTCAAATTTCGTTGTTGTCGCCACCCCCATTGTGAGTCAGCGTCGTCGGCCCATATATGCCCTTGATTATAGGAAATACGCATCGACCACCACGGATTGAAATTGGCGCGATAGAATAAACCGCCGTACCAGCTGGTGGGTAAGTGAAACCCGTTGTTGCCTACATCACCAATGAAGTTGGTTCCGCCTCCGGTTACACCAAACTCCATCAACTGCCCTTTAGCCGAAGACAGCGAAAGAAGCAACGCGACGCAAGTGACTTTTATGTGGTTAACGAGGTTATTCATGGTTGAACCGTGATATTTTCACAAAGCTGGACGATAATATTTTGGGATTTTTGTGCTTTAATTGCGGATGTCTTTACCCCAATAGAGTTTTTCTCTAAGTGTCTTGGTAAAACGTTGTTGTGCTGTTTGTATGATTCGCACGTTAAACGGTGCCTTTTTAATGTGTAATTCTGTCTCGATGGGCATACTGTGTATTCGGGAGTCTAATGATACCAAAAACATGGGTTCTCGGGCTTCAATTCTCAGTTTGATTTCGCTATGATTAGGTATAACGAACGGACGTACGTTTAAATTGTGTGGCGAAACCGGTGTTATGACAAAGGTTTCCGAGCCGGGCATTATAATAGGGCCACCACAACTGAGCGAATATCCGGTTGAGCCGGTTGGCGTGGCAATGATGATGCCGTCGGCCCAGTAGCTCGATAAGAATTCGTTGTTGATCCACGTGTGTACCGTAACCATAGAGGTGCTGTCTTTTCGGGCAACGGTGACTTCGTTTAGCGCAAAGGGCAGGGGAGGGCAGCAGTTGTTATCAACGCTAATATCTATCAAACGCCGATCTTCAATGGTGAAATTGCCGTTGACCAAATCGTTGACGGCCATCTTGCTTTCGTGACGCGCTACATTGGCTAAGAAACCAAGTCGCCCAGTATTGATGCCTAGAATAGGGATGCCAGAATCTCTCACGAATGTTACAGCGCGAAGTATGGTGCCGTCACCACCAAGCGTGAACAATGCATCCGGATTTATAGCCAGAAGTTCCTCGTGGGTTGACCAAGTTTGTCTATTTCGCGGGAGCTCCATTTGACCAATATTTTCACGGATGAAGGTATCAAAAAAGTGGCAGACAATCTCGTGTCTCTCCAGTTCTTCTAAGAAGACTTCGACGTATGAACGTGCATCTCTATCTACTCTTTGCCCAAAAATGGCGATGGTCTTCATGGTCAATAGAAGTTTGTGCAGGGACAGTTATGTGTTTAAATAGCGCATGAGGCTATCAAACCGTTCTTTCAAACGAATGCGATCTACGCTCTGATAAAAAGTGCCCAATACATTGTAATTGTATCGGTTAAAGGTTTGTACCACACCATCTAAATCTTCTTTATTGGTAAAAATAGTCACCAGCATGCTCTTACCTTGATTGATGCTTTCCACGTAGAGCGCGTGGATGAGTGCATCGCCAGACTCAACTATTTGTGCAATTTCACTGAGTTGGTAGTTCAATGGGTGAACTTCTATGACCAATATACCACCGGGCATAGGGGGGGCAATCTTTTTTCCGATGTGGTGAAAGGTATTTCTCAAGCTGAGCATTCCCACACAAACATCATTTTCGTCTATCAAAGGCAATACGTCAAATTGATGCTCGCTCATTGCTTTAAGAGCCTCTAGTTCAGATTGGTTAATGGATAGTACCGGAGGGGGCGGTAAGCTGACGATGACATCCGAAAGAAGAGCGTCGGCATTGTTTCCCATAAGCCAGTCCTCAGAAACTACCGCCAAAACTTTATCGTCATCGATAACCACCCCATGTCTTAGTGCCTGGTCTTGAAGAGACGCCAAGGCCTCAGCGCAGGTTTGTTCCGGGAGTATCGGTAAGATGGAGGGATCTATCAATTCACTGGCTAACATAGGCGATTATTTGCTTGCAAAGTAAATGAAATAAATGCAGACCACATCACAATGCGGCATTTTTATTGGCAAGTTGTCCACAAGCGGCATCGATGTCTTGTCCGCGACTTTGCCTCACTTTGGCTACCACGCCAACCTCTCCCAATGCATTGATGTAACTGTCAATAACTGATTTGTCAGCCATTTTAAATCGGTCGTCACCAATGGGGTTGTATTCTATGATGTTTACTTTTGAAGGGACTTGTTTACACAACTTCACCAGAGCTTTAATGTCCTCCGGCGCATCGTTGATGCCCTTCCAGATCACGTATTCAAAGGTGGGCTTTTTCCCTGTTTTATTGTACCAATAAAGCAGTGCGTCTCTCAACATTTCAATGGGGTTGCTTTTGGTAATGGGCATGATGCTTTCACGAACCTCATTTCTGGCAGAATGTAAGGACAATGCAAGGTTACACCGCGGGTTGTCGTCGGCAAATTGCTTCATCATTTTAGCAACACCAACGGTAGAGACGGTAATTCTCTTTGCAGCCATATTCAGTCCTTCATCGGCCGTGATTTTATCGATGGATTTGAGGACGTTGGCGTAATTGAGTAAAGGCTCACCCATGCCCATATAAACAATATTGGTGAGCGGTCGCTGGAAGTATTTTTCAGCTTGTTGGGTGATGGTAACAACTTGGTCGAAAATTTCTTCTGCATTGAGATTGCGCATGCGCGGCAGGTTAGCGGTTGCGCAAAAATGACAGTCTAAGCTGCAGCCAACCTGTGATGAAATACAGGCGGTAATCCTTTTATCTGTTGGTATCAACACGCTTTCAACCACTCTTCCGTCGTGAAGCTTCACCCCATTTTTAATGGTTCCGTCTTTACTTCTTTGTAGGTCATCAACAATGATTTGGTGTATGCTGAACGTCTCTTCCAGCTTTTCTCTTAGGTCCTTAGGGATATTACTCATTTCCGAGAAATCCTTGCACGACCTTCGCCATACCCATTCTTCTATTTGCCGGGCACGAAAAGCGGGCTGACCGAGATCGAGTAAATATCGTTGTAAATCATCGGGGTTAAGACTCCGAATGTCTTTTTTTGCAGCTGACATAATTATGTGGTCATTATTCCAAGCGGGGAATGAGGTAAAACAAATGAACGCCAATGGCTCATTGCTATACTTTCGGAACAAACGAAAGCACTTATTGGACTAAAAAAATGATTCATCTACCCGTAGGTAAAACTCAATGTGTTCGTCAAAAATGATTTTTTCTACCAACTTGTCTTTCCAAATGTCAATATCAGAAATCTTTTCGTTTTGTTCGAGTTCGAATCCAAAAAAAGATTCTTCAATATCGTAGTCGGTCGTTATTTGGTCTTGAATCTGAAGCATTACGGAATCTCCTGCGGAAACATTTTGCGAAAGGTTTTGTGGAAAGCAGTTGGAATTTAGTCCCAAACATACGCGTACTCTGTAGCGAACGGTAAAGTCTTCTGCTGTTTCATTGATGACCCAAAAGTTAACTTCTCGGTAGTCGCGACAAGAAACCAGTGTTGCTGTGACCAGAATTAGGGTAAATAAAAATTTGACAGATTTCATTGATAAATGCATTTAACATAGGTCTTTTCGTCACTAACGAAGTGTACAAAGATACGGCAAGTCAATTGAATGTGCGAAGGTTAAGTCTTCCAGGTATAAAGCAGGTAAACGATGCTTGATATGACGAACACCGAGGCGATATTCATTCTCAAACCAAAGTTCATCATCTCTTTGACGGTTATTCTTTTAGATCCAAACACAATGGCGTTGGGTGGCGTCGCAATGGGCAACATAAATGCACAGGAGGCGCCCAAAACAAGGGGGAGGGCAATGTAAAAGAAGGAAAGCTGATACTTGCTACTCAATTCAAGTATTAAAGGCAACAAGACGGCCACCATGGCGATGTTTGACATTATCTCGGTAAGAAAAATACCTATCAGACAAAAGACCAAGATGGATAGAATAATATGTGTTTTGCCTAAGGCAGTGACAAACAACTCGAGCTGGGCAAATACGCCTCCCGTTTGCAAAGCGAGGGCAAGACTTAAGCCGCCACCAAATAAGAGGACAATATCCCAGGGGAGTTGTTGAATGTCACGCCAAACCAACAATGGCTCATTGACTCCTTTACGAGGAATTAGTTGGAGTAAAACGATACCGGCAAAAGCAATGACAGCATCGTGCAAATTGGCAACGGGTGCGCCCCAAAGTGGCTTGCTGATCCAAAAAAACGCCACCAGAGAAAATACCAGTAGAATGCGCTTTTGATCGAGATTGAGCTTTCCTGCCTTAATGGGTTCAGGGATCATCTTGTTTTTTTCAATCCCTCTAAGTAATAAGAAGTCGGCGACAACCAATAGGACTGTTGCCGTGGGCACACCAAATGTCATCCACTCAAAAAAATTGACATCGATGTTTAAATCGCTTTTGAGAAAGGCTGAGAAAAATAAGTTTGGCGGAGTCCCCACCAGTGTAGCCATCCCGCCAATATTTGCCCCTACTGCTATGGCCAAAAACAATCGATGGTGGAAATTTGCTTTTTTGCTGAGAATGGGTTCGGCAATCTCTGAGAAGGAGACCGCTATGGGCAGCATGATTAGTGCCGTTGCCGTATTGCTGATCCACATGCTGAGAAGCGCTGCGCTTATAAGTACCGACCGAACTCTTTGACGAGCGCTAAAGCCCATGGCTTTGACGATACGCTTTGCCATTAAAGTGTGAATGCCATATTTCTCTAAAGCGATGGCCAACATAAAACCGCCAAGAAAAAGAAAGATGATGGGGTTGGCATATCTGCTTGAAACCTCTTCGATACCTATTAATCCGGTTACTGGCAGGTAGAGTAGGGGTACCAACGCAGTTATACCAATCGACACGGTGCCTTGAATCCACCAATACAACATCCACAGCAGTAATCCAAAAGCGGTAAAAACAGGTGCGTTTTCGCTTGATAAACCAATGTAGTGGCATGTAAATGCCGCCATTGGTGGAAGAGATGTGTGAAAGAGAAAACGCTTCATGAACAACAATTGGTTTTGATGCCTTTGGCATCACTCTGCATGAATAAGGTTGTATCGCCTCAGCAATTCAAACGGTTGCAAAGGTGCAACAAAAAAAATTTTTTAAATTGCAGACGGTTTAAGAAGGTGATTATCCCAAAATAACCAAGGTTTTATATTGTTCTTTGATTGGTTAATAATCGTTTTAAATGATTGTTATACAGATTTTTGCTGTTGTTTGTTTTCGGTTGCTAGCGTCACTTTCAGCCAGGCGGTTTTATTTGAAAACACACGATGGTCTAATTTTTGGCCGGGGTTAAAAATATTTTTTTTGCTGTTTTTTTTTTAATAAATATTGTGGAGACGTAAAGTATGCCTATTTTTACCTTCGTTTTTAATCAAAAAAATAGCATTGAATTAAATCTACAAAAATTAAGTGTTTATAGTTGTTGCATTTGTAACCACAGTTGTAATAACCGCGACACACAATCAAAACTAGTTAGCATCTATGACCATTCAACGCCAATCCATCTTGCTTATCTTTTCGTGGGTTTTTCTTTTTGTTGGTACATCTGCTGTTTATGCGCAGTCTTCTCTCGATGATTTAGACGGAGAAGAGTCTGTTTCAAAGGAAATGGCCCGGGCCAACGAAGCATTTAAGTACAACGAGTACTACACAGCGGTACAATTGTATAAGAAAGCTTTTAACAGAACCAGAAGTAAAAAGGAAAAAGTAGAGATTACCTTTCGCCAAGCCGAGTGTTACCGCATGATGCAAGATGCCAAATCTGCGGCAAATTTTTACTCACGCGCCATAAAGCTGGATTACGGTGACCCCATCGTTTTTTTTCGTCACGGACAAATGCTGAAAATTCTCGGTGAATATGAAGATGCCATCATAGAGTTCCAAAAGTATGTTGATCTTCGTCCGGATGATGAAAGAGGAAAAGTCGCCATTGAAGCAGTTAAAAAGGCAAAGGACTGGAAAGAGAATCCATCCAGATATTTGGTGGAAAACAAAAAAGACCTGAACTCAAAATACAACGACTTTGCGGTAACCTATGGCGGTAAGCCTACCATGAATGATGAGTTGTACTTTGTCTCCGACCGCGAAGAAGCAGCTGGAAACCTAAAAGACGGATGGACCGGTGGCGGGTTTACCGATATATTTGTCTCCAAAGCCGAAAGAAAGAAGACCAGAGGTAGACGTGGCTCCGAGGCCGATGATGATATGAGTTGGTCTCTACCGGTTCCCATTGAAGGAGAAAATATCAACACGCGCTACCACGAAGGGCCTTTGTGCTTCGACAGTAGAAGAAGAACCATGTACTTTACCCGCTGTGTCAAAGAACGCAACAATCAATTGGGGTGCGCCATTTATAAAGCCGACAAGCGCGGTCAAGGTTGGGGCGAACCGGAAATTATTGTTCTTGCTCCCGATTCAGTCACTTCAGTTGGTCACCCTACACTCGCACCTGATGACGAAACGCTTTACTTTGCAACTGACTTGGAAGGTGGTTACGGAGATAGAGATATTTATATGTCTCGCTACGATCGCCGACAACGCGGTTGGACAGAGCCCAAAAACTTAGGACCGTCCGTCAATACGCACGGAAAAGAGCTTTATCCATTCGTTCATTTGGATGGCTACTTGTACTTTGCCTCCGACGGATTACCCGGAATGGGCGGTTTGGATATTTTCAGAATAAAACTTGGAGAAGATGGAATGCCGGTTGGTGAAGCAGAAAACATGAAGTATCCCATCAATACGCACTTCAATGACTTTGCTATTGTCTTTGACGGTGATGAAGCAGAGAAAGGTTTTCTAACTTCTGACAGAGATGGTGGTCGTGGAGGTAATGATATTTATGAAGTTGAATTGGCGCCTTTGGTGTTCGAAATAGAGGGTAGATTGGTCAGCAAAAAGGACAAACGCCCCATCAATACCGGATCGGTAAGACTCGACGGTGGCGGACAATCGTTTAATGTGGTGACGGACAAGTCGGGATACTACAAGTTCACCATAGATATGATAGATGAAAACACCAATTATACATTGACGTTTGAAAAGAGTAAGTTTCTTTCTGGTTCAGCAGAAACCACTACCAGAGAGATACCATTTGATGCATTCGCATTTGTACCTGATGAAAAGCATTATTTGCATGTGATTAAGATTGATAAAGAACTTGAGCCCATTGAAGAGCCCATTGTTCTTCCCAATGTGTTCTTTGACTTAGCCAAGTGGGATTTACGTCCGGAATCTAAAGAAGCGCTCGATTCTGTTAAAACAATCCTCAAGAATAACCCCAAGATTGTTATTGAACTTCGCTCACACACCGACTACCGTGACACGCGTGAGCGCAACCAAGTGCTTTCTCAAAAACGTGCCCAGAGTTGTGTGGACTACCTAATTGAGCAAGGCATCGATTCTGCTCGTTTGGTTGCACGCGGTATGGGAGAAGATGAGCCCTTTAAAGTACCTGAAGGCTATGATGGCTACGGAAGTGAGCACTTCAAGGCGGGTACCGTACTTACCGAGCAGTTTATTCGTAGACAGCCGGCAACCATTCAAGAAGTCGGCAACCAAATCAACCGTCGCACCGACTTTAAAGTCCTTCGCGATGACTACGTACCGGTGAAAGTAATCAAGGATGAAAAAGGCGAGGAGAAAGTGATTGAACTCAAACCCATTATTCATGTTGTGGAAGGAAGAGAAAGCTTGGGCGCTATTGCCGCTCAGTATGACCTCAACATTAGAGAGCTTCGAGAACTCAACGGAGGTCTCAGAGGGGTAAGACCTTTTGAGGGGCTTGAGTTGAAAGTGGTGCCGGAAGCCGATTACTCTGAATGGGAGCGAACCAGATACCGTGTGCAGATGGGGGATAAACTCTCTAAGATTGCCAAAGAAAATGACATTAAGACCAAAGAATTAAGAGAACTCAACGATGGTATATCAGACGGAGATTTGATACCTGGTATGATTCTTAAGATTGGTTACTAAAATAAGTATTTGCCTAAAAAAACCGGACGTCATAGTCCGGTTTTTTTATGCTTTATTGTGGTTGTTATATTCCTGCAATACAGGAGATTTCAACCCGAGCATTGGCCGGTAGTCGACTTACCTCAACCGTTTCTCTCGCCGGAGCGTGCTCTTCGCCAAATGCCTTTTTGTAGACCTCATTAACCACCGAGAAATCGTCCATACTGGTCAAAAAAATACTGCACTTAAGAACCTTACTAAAATCGCTCCCCGCTTCGTTGAGAACAGCTTTCAGGTTTTTCAACACCTGTTGTGCTTCTACCGTGACATTCTCATTGACGAAATGTCCGCTCGAAGGGTCAATGGCTACTTGTCCGCTGCAATAAACCACGCCATTAGATATGATGGCTTGATTATACGGGCCAATAGGGGCAGGTGCTTGTTTGGTTTTGACGATGCGTTTTTCCATGATTTTGTTTTAAAACAACTAAAAAATTAGATCCAAATCTCCTTTGCCTTCACGAATGATTTCCGGAGAATCTCCCGTAAAATCAACAACGGTCGAAGCAAAGTTGTCCCCATAGCCTCCATCGATGACCAGGTCCACCAAATCGTCAAACTTTTCCAAAATTAACTCAGGATCGGTGGTGTATTCAATGACATCATCGTCGTCGTGCACCGATGTCGCAATGATGGGATTGCCAAGTTTTTCTACAATCACTCGAGGGATGCTATTGTCTGGAATTCTAATACCTATGGTCTTTTTTTTGTTTTTAAATAGCTTGGGTATGGCGCTACTGGCATTAAGAATAAAGGTAAAAGGACCAGGTAAAGCCTTTTTTAAAATCTTAAAGGTGGGCGTATCTACCGACTTGGTATAAGTTGACAGCATCGATAAATCATTGAAAATGATTGAGAAATCGGCCTTTTCCGCTTTAATTCCTTTTAGGCGCGCAACTTTTTCTACAGCCTTAGCGTTTGTAAGGTCACACCCGATGGAGTAGACCGTATCTGTTGGGTAAATAATGACTCCTCCACCTCGAAGTACATCGACGATTTGTTGAACGTGTCGTTCGTTTGGGTTTTCGGGATAAAGCCTAATAAAATCAGCCATTTTTTTTTTACAAATTTCGTTGATACTACTTTAATGCGCAAAGGTATTTTTGTGCACCATAAAAATGAACACATGAATATTGGAATCGTATGTTACCCCACCTTTGGAGGATCTGGTGTTATTGCAACGGAATTGGGAAAGTATTTTGCCGACAAAGGTCACAATGCACATTTCATTACGTATGATCAGCCCGTAAGGCTCAACACCGTTCAGCCAAATACATTCTATCACGAGGTGAGTATGCACGATTATCCCCTCTTTCACTATCAGCCCTATGAATTGGCGTTGAGTTCGAAAATGGTTCAGGTCATCAGGAAGTGGAAGCTGGATGTGTTGCATGTTCATTACGCTATTCCGCATGCCTATGCCGCATTTATGGCAAAGAAGATTCTTGCGGAAGAAGGCATCGATATTCCTGTTATTACCACGCTTCACGGCACCGACATTACCTTGGTGGGAAAGAATCCCATCTATCGCGATGCGGTTAACTTTAGCATCAATTCCTCAGACATCGTTACCAGTGTATCGGAAAGTTTAAAAAGTGATACAAAGTCATTCTTTGACATAAAAAAGGAAATTGAGGTCATCCCCAACTTTATCGACAAACGCGTATACGAAACGCCTAAAGACTGCCTTAGACGTCAATTTGCACCGGAAGGAGAGCGCATCATTACCCACATCAGTAACTTTAGACCGGTAAAGCGATTAAGAGATATCGTTCGTGTTTTTGCCGAGGTGAGAAAGCAGGTAAAGGCACGTTTGTTATTGGTCGGCGACGGTCCGGAAAAAGAACATGCCCGCTTGTTGGCCAGCGAACTAAACGTTTACGACGACGTCATCTTCACCGGTAAAGTCTTGGATATTGATCGTATTTTACGGTGCACCGACGTATTTATGCTCCCTTCAGAAAAGGAAAGCTTTGGTTTGTCGGCCTTAGAGGCCATGGCTTGTGGTGTGCCGGTAATCAGCAGCAATACCGGTGGTTTGCCGGAGGTTAATATACACGGGGAAACAGGATACACCACTGAGGTTGGCGATATTGAGGGAATGACTTCACATGCTTTAAATATTCTCACCAATCCCGCTCTGGAAGAGACCCTCAGAGTGGCAGCGAAGAAACGTTCGTTGCTATTTGATATTGTGAATGTTGCGCCTAGTTATGAAGCCTTATATAATCGTGTTATTAAATAGAGGGGAGGTGAAATAGCTATTATGGGCGTATGTAACACGCCCGTTTATCACAATCAATACTCCATGCAAATTAGGATAGCTGCGGTAAAAGGTGATCTACCGAAATGTCGTTTGCCTCGATTTTCACGTGGGCTTTTTCGTAGTATGGGCGACGTTCAAACAGGTGTTTGGCAATAAATTCTTCCAGCTCTTCGTCGGCAACTTTTTCAATCAGCGGACGCATACACTTTTCGGGAAGAAGACGATTCACTAAGGTGGGGATGCTACAATCTAAATAGACAACATGTGCATTCTTGGTAAGCTGATCCATATTGTCGAAATACGCCGGTGTTCCTCCGCCACAGGCCAGTACAAATTTGTCTTTTCCGAGAACCATGTTTAAGGCTTTGTTTTCCGCTTCTCTAAAAGCAATCTCTCCTTTTCTACGTATGATATCCGACTGATTACAGCCACACATTTGACCAATTACGCCATCCAAATCAAAAAAAGGTAGTTTTAACTTGGCTGCTAATTCGCGCCCTAGATGGGTTTTGCCCGCGCCCATATATCCAATTAATGCAATTTTTTTTGGGTAATCTTTCTTCATTTCAAATGCTTTTGTAACCAGTAATCAGAAGGTGCAAAAGTATAACATTTTTTTTGGAATTAGAAAAATGACGTGTTATTGATGTTTATTGGACCGTAAAGACTTAGCATTCAGTGTCTCTACTAGTTAATGGTAATATCGGTCAACGCACGCATAAACGCCTCTAATGCCTCTTTATCTCCTTCGCTTAGGTTAAGGGGTTGAATCAGCGGACTTTTATTGGGGTGATCTTTCCCGCCTTTATTGTAGTGTTCAATGACTTCTCTCAGTGATCGCATGCTGCCGTCGTGCATGTAGGGGGCGGTTAGTGCTATATTTCTCAGGGTAGGGGTTTTGACCTTTCCCCAGTCAGCCGTATCACGGGTTACCCGCATTCGACCGTAGTCTTCGTACTGCTCATACAGGCCAATGTTTTCAAATTTAAAATGACTGAGCGTAAAACCACTATGGCAGTGGGTACACGATGTTTTAAAAATCTGCCAGCCTCTTAACTGTTCATTGCTCAGGGCTGAACTATCGCCAAAGTAGTAAAACCGGTCAAAGTCGCTGTTGCCGCTCAAGAGAGAACGTTCATAGGCGGCAATGGCTCGGGAAATGGTGTAAGGCTCCACGGTTCTATCTGGAAACACTTCGGCAAACAATGCCGGATAATCCGCGTGCTTTTCCAGTCGTCTTGTCAACTCTACCATATTGAAGTCCATTTCCTCTGGGGTTTCCAGTGGACCGAGCATTTGTGTCTCCAAAACGGGATTGCCTCCTTCCAGAAAAAAATAGGGGTGATAAGCCACGTTGTACAGCGTTGGGGCGTTGCGGGTGCCTTTTCTGCCTTTCACGCCAATGCTCACCGAGCGTCCATCGGTGAATGCTTTTTCGGGGAAATGACAACTGCCACAAGAAATGCTGCTGTCGCGAGATAACAGCGGATCAAAAAAGAGTTTGCGCCCCAAAGCAATGGCTTTCGGGGTCATGGGGTTGTCGTCAGGAACCGGTAATTTAGAAAAGCCATGATGGGGAACGGGAAAGCCGGATGATTTTTCCTCTTCCATTTTACACTGCGAAATCAGCATCAAAAAGACGAGTAAGACAGGGGCAACTTTCATCAACTTTAGCATAATACAAAGATACAACCTCTGATTTGTACTTGAAGGTATCAACAATTACTTTTGTCAAAAATGTACAGCATGAGAATATTCACCCGCTGGCTTCTTGTATCGGTTTTGGTTGGTATTGGTGGAGGCTTAGCTTCGGCAGTATTTTTACATGCACTTCATTGGGCAACGGATTATAGAGACGACAATGCTTGGATTATTTTGTTTTTACCGTTGGCGGGCTTACTTATTGGATGGGGGTATTACAAATATGGTAAGTCCGTGGTTCGGGGCAACAACCAAATCATAGAAGAGTACCAAGAGCCCAAAAAGATTATTCCGTTTAGAATGGCACCTATGGTTTTGCTGGGAACCGTTATTACTCATTTATTTGGTGGTAGTGCTGGTCGAGAAGGAACGGCCATACAAATGGGAGCGGCCATTGCCGACCGCTTTACAAAATGGCTAAAGATGTCCAATGTCGATCGCAGGCTACTTTTAATGATGGGGACATCTGCTGGATTTGCTGCGGTATTTGGTACGCCTTGGGCGGCATCGATATTTGCCTTTGAGGTGCTTCGATTGGACAGCTTTAAGTGGAAGCGTTTAGTGCCTGTTATGATTGCTGCTTTTGTGGGAGACTGGACATGCATGGCTTTACAGGTGCATCACACCATGTATGATATGTATATTGTTGATGCACCTGTGTTTACTCTACAAACCATTTTCTGGGCAATTATTGCTGGTGTTGTTTTTGGATTTGGCGCCTTTATCTTTTCGCAATCCAATCATCTTTTCGGAAGTTTATTTGGCAATTATATAAGATTTTCCCCCTTGCGACCGGTGATTGGGGGGGCTGTTCTGGCAGTTGTGGTTTTTGCCATTGGAACCACAAAGTATATTGGACTTGGAATTCCTATAATCGAAGAGGCATTTCAGAATAAATTGCCGGTGTATGATTTTTTGGTGAAAACATTATTCACGGCCTTTACACTGGGTGCAGGATTTAAAGGAGGAGAGGTGACGCCACTGTTCTTTGTAGGGGCAACATTGGGCAATGCACTGGCATATTTTGTGCCTTTGCCTTTGGCGTTGCTTGCCGGTATGGGCTTTGTGGCGGTGTTTGCCGGAGCCACCAATACTCCACTGGCTTGTACGGTGATGGGGCTGGAACTGTTTGGACTTACCGGTGGTGTTTACATGTTCATTGCCTGTGTATTCGCCTATATTTTTTCCGGCCCCAAAGGTATATATATTACCCAGCCAAAGCAGTATTTTAAAATCCCCTATGATGAGGTTTTTAAAAAAAAATAAAACATTTGATTTTGTCGTAATTACTTTATGATGAATGATTCACTCATAATATTGGCCACATTATTATCAATGATGGCTCTTCTTACATTCATAGTAAAAAACTCGTCGGGAATGCGTATCTGAGAAAATATGTGTTTAATATCAAAGGCTAAAGTCCAATTGTCATGAGCCGGCAAGTCAAGGGCAATATTTTCAATGGCATTTTCTGAAAACCCGAGGTGCCAAGAAAAACCATCGGATAGCGTATCTAAAGGTGGTGTTTGGTGGTTGGTGCGCCCTTCAATGCGTGCAAAAATGTACCCGTCGTCCCAGCTCCACCACATGTGTGGTGTTTGAGGTGCCAGCGGATGTCCCATGTCGAAGTCGATGGGGCGAACCGCTTTGTTGATGTGTAGTGGTAGCCCTAAGGTAAATACGATTTGTTCGTATGAACCTTTTGGAACATCTTGAAGTGTGATGCTGTTGTCTTCCGCATTGATAAAAAGGACATCATTTTCGTGGACGGTATCACCGTTGGCATCAATAAATCTTACTTCAGAAATGTATAGCTGAGGAGGAAAGATTTTGACCGGACGTTGGTCGTCGGTGTACAACGTGTCAGAAATGGCGTTTAAGACATTATCGCCCCAAGTCATAGCGGTTTGTAATACAAATTTAGATGTATTAACGGGTAAAGATGGCTTGTCGTCATTGGTCTCTGCGCTGCAGCCTGAGAGCACAACTATTTGGGAAATAAAAAATATGACGAGTAAGAGAAGAGGCGGGCGTCTTGCAAACATGTTCTTGTGCTTTTTGCAAATTTAATCAATAAAGCTTGATTAATGAATGTTTTGCATTGGAATTCAGCAACAAATATGTGTTTTATAGAATTAAGACGAGTGCTAAAAGGTTCGTCGATAACTTTATTTTTTTTAGATATACCGTCAGATAAATCTTAAAAAAACAAGAATTATCATTTTTTTTAATTAAATGAAAATTTAATATTGAGGTCATAATAGGCGTTTTTTTGTTTTTTTTGCAATGTTTTAAAGTCTTTATAATTGGATGAAATAGATTACAATTTTACAATTTAATTACAGTAAAACAAGTTATTTGTTTTAGCTATAAAATTTTTTAAATTGATTTTGATATCATTGTTACCGTTGTATATTAGTGCTAGTTAACAATCGATAAAATAACGTATGATGAAAGTTTACAAAAAAGTAAAAAAATCCAGAGGTTTTTTAAACCGACTGGTCGTGCCGTTGACAATGCTCTTTATGGGGGCGTTTGTGCATGATGTGGGAGCACAGTGTATAAGGACTGCAACGTTTGGTTCGGCTACATTGTCTGATCAAACAACAAGTCCAATTAATATAAGTACTTGTGTGTTTACCGATGAAGTGTCAACATTAACCATTAATGATCCGGGACAATATGAGTTTACATTAACCTCTGGTTCGGATAACGGTTACATTACCATTACAGATGGTTCTAACACAGTTATCGATCATGGACCATCACCACATACTTCCTCTATCCCATCAACAGGCACATATAGGATACACTATGCGGGTGATGCCAATTGTGGAACATCCAGTGGTTGTTGGGTTGCTACCGGACAATATGTTGGGCCACTTGGTGGGGGAACGATAACCGTGCAAATAGGTTTTGGTAATACAGTGGCTAATAACAGTTTATACTTTCCTATTTATAGATTTAATTCAACTTCAGGAAATAACGCAAATAGAGGATTTGTTATTTTTGAAGAGGCCGAATTGATTGCCGCTGGTATTTTGCCAGGATCAACCATTGAATCCATCGGTTTTGAAAAAGATGATGGTGGAACTTTGGCAGGTAAAGATGTGGAAATGAAAATTTTTATGAGAACTGGCACCACAACTTCGCCACTTTCAGCAACTTCTTGGACTGGTGTAACTTCTGGCGCTACTTTGGTTTATGATGACGATAAAGCGTTTTCAGCCACAGATAACTGGGTGGATTTTACGCTTAGTACTCCCTTTGTTTACACTGGTGGAACGCTTGAAATTGCCTCTGAAAGTTTCATTGCAGCGCCTTCTCCTTATTCTACAGATGCATTTAAGTGGAAATACGATAATACTTTTGGAACGCAGCATAGCATCGGAAGAACGGGTTTTGGTTCTTTTAGTACGCTTGATTTGATACTTAGCACACTTTACAGTCATCGCGTAAATACCCGTTTTGAAATTGAAGCACCTACTGGTACAGACTTAGCCATGCAAGAGTTTGTTGCGCCATTGGCAGCTTGTGCGGGCTCTACCGACGTCATTGTAGCTATTCTTAACGCCGGTAGTGAAGATGTAGATACGGCTACGATAGGTTGGACGTTAAACGGTGTGGCGCAAACATCGGTTACTTGGACGGGTAACATCGGTACAGGTGATACGGCTCATGTTAACTTAGGTAGCTTTACTTCTGCAGCAAGTACGTTGTATAGTATTGAAGCTTATATCCAGAATGTGGGGCCCGGTTTGGATACCAATACGTCCAACGACACCATTGGTATGGCATACCAAGCGGCACTGGATGGAAACTTTACCATCAACCCTAGTGCGCCAGCATCCGGAACCAACTTCCAAACGTTTGAAGATGCCGTAGATGCATTGAATACCTTTGGCGTGTGTGGCCCCGTGGTTATGGAGGCCACGGCTGATATTTTTAACGAACAAGTTATTTTGGAAGACGTGGTAGGTGCTTCAGCGACCAATACCATTACCTTTAAAGGTGCCGGTGCCGGAAATACGGTGCTGACTTTTGAGCAAAACACCAGTGATGACCGTTACACTTTCCGTCTTGACGGCTCGAACTTTGTTACGATCGACAGTATGAGTATTGTTGCGGACGATGCAGGGGTATATGGTTGGGGCATTCACATGACCAACGAAGCCAGTGATATTACCATTCAAAACTGTAGTATTGTTACTTCGGAGACCAGTACATCAACGTTTTTTAATGGCATCGTAGCCTCTGGTTCAAATACCAGCTATACATTACAATCAACGGGTCACTCCAATATCACCATCACAAACAATGTCATTGTAGGTGGATATAACAACATACGTTTAAATGGAAACTCTTCTGATAAAATGACCAACGTAGTTGTTGCCGACAACATCTTTTTGGAGACCAGTTACACTGGCCTATACCTTTTTCATGTAGACGGTGTTGAGGCCCACGACAATTATTTCGAATCCAGAGCAGGAAACACAAGTGGTGCGGGTATCTGGATGAGTAATACCGACAACTTCGAGATTCTGCGTAACGAAATCTACGAGCAGGGACAATACGGAATTTATATGACAGCATCCAGTGGAACGTCAACCAATTCGGCCTTGGTAGCCAATAACGCCATCTCCGGAATTGGAAATACAGGCAACTTTGGTGCAGCCATTCGTGTGCTTGGTAATTCTAACTTTATCGACATCATTCACAACAGTTGTTTATTAAACTCTGGTTCTGGTCGCGTTTTCCAAATTACAGTGACTACACCGGACGATTTACGTGTTCTGAACAATACGTTTGTACACACAGAGTCTAACGGATATGCCATGTATATTAACAACGGTAGTGTGTTTGATCAAATCAACAACAACAATTATTTCAGCCCCGGAAACAACTTCGTATACTATGACGGATCAAATCGCGCGGATTTAGCTGCACTACAGGCGCAGAATAACCCGACGGGTAATGACGCCAACTCCGTAGAGGCCGATCCTCTTTACATTGCCAACGATAACTTAATGCCATTAAGTGGTGCGTTATCAGGTGCAGGAACGGCATTTGCCGGTGTTACCACCGATATTACCGGTGCTACACGTGCCACGCCACCGGATATTGGTGCGTATGAGTTTGTACCAGTGAATGCTGATTTTTCGCTTATTGCCGGTGAATTAGTGAATGGTGAATGTTTGTCAACCGACGATACCGTCTCATTGCAAATTGTTCATACCATTGGTGCGGCCGTTAACTTGGCGGTTGATTCCATCGTGGCAACGTTTGAGGTCACCGGACCCGCTACTTCAACGGGAACAGTGGTGTTTAATACAGGTATTTTGACTGAAGGTGATACGGCAACAGCCATTGCAACGGGTGTTGACCTATCTATTCCGGGAATCTATACCCTAAATGCTTATATTGACACCAATGCGGTGAATGAATCTCCGGCTAATGATACGTTGTCACCGGTAAGTCATGAGGTTCGCCCTATTTTCTCAGTAAGTCCGTCTTCAGTAACCATTACTAATGACCAAGATTCTGTAGAAGTTACCGCGCGTTCTCCTTTTATGCCCAGTGGAGATTTCTTTATAACAGAAATTTGCCATTTCCGCGGTTCATCAACCGGTGCGCCTTCTGGCGGATGGCCTTCGTATTTGGTAGCAGATGACTATATTGAAATTACCGGCGTACCAAGCTCTGACTTGGGTGGTCACACACTAGAAGTATGGACTACGAGCAGTCAGAATACCAACTACACATTCCCTCCCGGAACGATGTTAAGCCCTGATGGAACAGCCATTGTTGCGGTTGCGCAATTGGGTTCTAGCCAACCAAGTCCATCCGATTTCTATTACCATGGTAATGGCGCTTACACGGGTACTTATGGCTCTGCTACTGCCATCGGATACATCATTAAAGATCCTTCCGGAAATATTATGGATGCTTGTGCTTATTCAGGTTTTACAGCATACTCTTTCCCTGCAGCTGCTAACGTAACAGCTGCAGATTGGTCTGGTTCTGTGGCAAGCGGTTCAGGTACCGCCGGTATTCGTTTGGAAGGTGCTTACACCAAAAATGCCACAAACTGGCTGGTATCCAGCTCCACCAATACACAAGATCCCAATGATGTTAATCCAAGTGTAACCGTTCCTGTTCCTGCCAGCGTGAGCGGTCTAGAATGGACGTTCGGTGGCACATTGATTGACACTACCCCCAGCGTGTTTGTTGGTCCTTTTGCCACGCCGGGCACTTACTATGCAGTGGCAACTTATCAAACGCCTTGCGGACCTGAGACGGATTCAGTTGAAATTTTTGTCGACTTCCCATTCTGCCTAGAGCCGGATAGCGTGGAGGTTGACCCTCTTTGCGAAGAGGCTGAGATGACATGGATTAGTGGTCAATTTGCCGATCATAATACCACCGTTGAGTATGGGCCAGCCGGCTTTACTCAAGGAAGTGGAACGTTCCTCTCAGGTGTAACAAGTCCTGTAGTTATGGACTCACTTCTACCGGGTACCGATTACGATTACTACATCTACGATTCATGTACGGTAACGGAAGTAGAATGGGCGTCTGACAATACGCTTGCAAGTGCCATAACCAGTGATTACGATTTAAGTCCTACGACAACTACATTGAGTAGTTGTTTCGGTACGCTTGAAGTTGTTATACCATCGGGTGCAACCATCAACAGCGTGGATGTTGAGTATGACGTCGTTGCCGGTTCCGGCGCTTGGATGAGTGAACAGCGCAATTATGTGCGTTGTGTGAGTCCGGGCGGAGTTGCTGAAGCTTCTATTTCTTCCGGTTCAGGCTCATCAGCAGGTACATTTAACTACAGCCGCACTGGTTTAACCATTGCTAATGGTGTTACCGGAACAGATACGCTCGTATTTGAGTTGCATAACTTCCGTACTTGGGGAGGCTCAGGTTGTGCTGCTAACTACAACGATGTGGTACCCGGATCATTTAAAGTAACTGTTCATCACGATACCACGTCTGTAACATTTGGTATAGGAGAAAGCACAACCGTTGGTTCTTTCCGCACGTTAGACTTTCCTGATGCCGGTTCGATTAACTTTACACATGACGGTTCCGGTGGATACACCTTTGATGCCGGCGCAAATGCGGTAGGTAGCTTAAGTTGGGACTTTGGCGATGGTAATACAGCTACTGGTGATACGGTATTTAACCAGTATGCAATTGAAGATACGTATACTGTAACTGTAATTGCTACAAATAACTGTGGAAGCGATACGGCAATTACTACTTTAAACTATGTCAGTGTTGATGCCTTTGGCTTAAACAACGTAAGCATGTATCCTAACCCATCTCGTGGAGCAGTAGTGATTGATCAACTTCCTCAAGAAGGTGGTAAGGTGATCATGATCATACACGATGTGGCCGGCCAAAATGTATTTGCCAAAGAGTGTGCGCTCGGAACGCAACGCGTTGATTTAAACCTCGAACACTTGAGTGCTGGTACATACTTTATTACCTTGTCTAATGATACTGGGCAATTGACTAAATCATTGATTATAGTCAAATAGTTTTTTATCGATCTTTCATCAAAAAAACCGTCGAACTTATTTCGACGGTTTTTTTTTGTGTTTTATTCTCTTTAAGAAAAAAATCACCACTTTTTAATAAATCATTTTTTCAATAAATGAAAACGTTTGCGTATGTTTTATTGAATTAAATGTTTGTTATTTAAGGTTTTAATTTTAGCATAACTTATTTTTTGGTTGACATTTTTATTACAAAACAACCATCTAAATTAGCATAGTGTTAAATCAACAATAATTTAGATGATGAAAGATTACAAAAA
>PXCF01000043.1 GCA_003566715.1 Cryomorphaceae bacterium
GAATTTATATTCACTAATCATTCATAAATTTGTCCGCTATGAGCAAGAAAAGAACCTTTACAAAAGAAGAAAAACTCAATATTCTGCGTGAAGCCTCAGAAAATGGAGTTACAGTAACGATGGATTGTGTAGCCCTGCATTTGACACAGTCACCCATTTGATATATAGATAAGTTAAATGCCTTTAAATTTTTAAGATGAAAAAAGTAATTCCCATTTTAATTTTATTAATACTAAGCAAAGTATCTTCCGCTCAGGGGTTGACATTGGAGGTTTTTGGTTCAGGTTTGACTGTGCCTACTTTAAGTTACGACCATACATTTCTTCTCTATCGCACCAGTAGCAATCAATCCGGATTGGGCTTGCGTCTAAAAGCGGGTGCTGGTTATATGCGTTTTCAGTCGGAAGATGCTTTTGCTAGAAAATTTGGGCTTAGTCTTCCTTTTGGTAAAGGATTACAGATAGAGGCGGGAATTGATTTTTGCTTGTTAAATAGGTATGGAACATACGTTATAGATTATACAGAAAGGTTTTATTATCCTTTTGTGGGTTGGAGGTTTGGAAAAGGGGCTTTGAAAGGGCTTGTTTCAGTCGGTCCATTTTTTTCACCAACAAAAGATAAAGGAGCATTTGTAGGATATCCTCCATTTTGGTTTAATTTGGGTATCACATACCAGTTTAAAGAACCGTTTTAATTTTTAAGAACCAAAAAACAATGAAAACAACCGCTCTTTTAACTTTTAGCATATGCCTTTTACGACATTGATGTCGTGTGATTTAGAAGATCCGGATAGCCTAACGATTTTTGGCAGTATGTATTTGTATCAACTTAAATGAACAACATGTAACAATATTTGCTGGATGAAGGACGACTCATTGTGTGTAATTGGTATTGTTTAATCGTTTAGTCGTTTAGTCGTTTAGTCGTTTAGTCGTTGAGGCGTTTCTAAATCCATGGCCAATTATTGAACCAAATGCCCAATACAAAAAAAAGCCCACTCATAACTCAACACCCATAACTCATAACCCCGTAAATGTTTTGTCGTTGAGCTGTTTAGTCGTTTGTAGCGTGAACGATATTATCAGAGTGGTAACCCAAATACCAGCGATTCGTCTATTCAGACCTCAGACTTCAGGTGTTTATTGGCAATACAATACTCCAAAATGCGCTCTTGCGGATCAAACGGACGCAGTTTGTCGAGACCGAGTTTTCTGATGGCCAAGTCGATGTAGTAATCGTCGTTATGCGGACCAATGTCGCGGTAGTTACGCTTGGCATAATGCTTTCCGGTGCGCACCATTTCTCTTAAAGGAATCAGTCCGATGAGTTCGGAGCCTGCTGTTTCCGTATTAAAACGTACACAAGCGGCTTTGGTGCTTTCAAAAACTTCAAATAGTCCGTTGCGGTCAATATTGGTGAGGTTGTACGACACCTGTGCCAAGTCATACTCATCTACGTACCACCCGATTCCTTTTACTGAGCGCAGCAGGCCTGGCAAGCGGCTAATGGAGCCATCCGGAAGGGTCATGATTTTGCCAAGTTCGCGAATCATTTCTGCAATTTCCTGTGCAATTTTTCGGTCTTTGGTGTTGAGGTTGACGTTGAATGCCACCAAGAAATCACGGACACCTACTACAGTGGCGCCAAAGGTTTTGATTTTTTCGGTACCACCAAAATCAGGTTTCCAAGCAATGCTTTTCAATTTGTTTTCCAGTCCTTCGTACTCTCCTCGGCGTACGTTGGCCAAATTGGCGCGCTGATTGTTGCGGGCATTTTTTTCGTAGTAAAAACCACATATGCCTAACTCATTTGCCAGTCGCTGACCAAATTTTTCAACGCCTTCAATTAACGCAGCTTCATCACAGCCTTCCATGGCGATAAATGGACATACGTCTACGGCGCCAATGCGTGGATGGGTGCCTTTGTGTTGCTGCATGTCGATGCAGTCAGCAGCGATGGCGTACATGGCAAAAGCCGCTTCAAAAATGTTGTTTAAATCACCGGTAAAGGTGAAAACCGTGCGGTTGGCCGCTGAACTAGTGTCTCGATGAAGTAAAGACACGCCGGGCGTTGAGGCGATGCCTTCAGCGATGGCATTTAATGTGCTTAAATTAACGCCCTCGCTGATGTTAGGAACGCATTCAACGGTGTGGTCGTTGGTGTTCATAAAAGCGTTTAGATTAATTTTTTAATAACGTCGGCGGTGAGTCTGGCAAGGAAATTAGCAGCCTGACTCTTACCTACTTTGCTGTTGGCTAGATCTGGTGCCGCTTCACATAGGTGTACGTAATCTGGGGAGATTTGATCAAAGGCGGCGCGTACCAAGCTGCGCAATTGGTTGCCGGTAAATCCGGAGCTGTTCAGTGCGCTGGCCGGGAAATGTGTGAGTACGTCCATGTCGATTTCCATACCCACCGGATGGCCTTGAGGAAACGACGATAGTGATTCGGACAGCAAGTCGTTCATTTTGTGTAAACCCTCGTCGAGAATGCGCTCCATACAGGTGGCGCTGATGTTGTCGCTGCTTTCAATGCGCTTGAGAATGGCGGCATTGTTGGCGCTTTCCGACATGCCAAAAATGTGGTAGTGTCCCAATACGCCGTCGTTTAATGCATAGGTGAAACCATTTCCACTGTGACGGCCTTCGGTATCGCGCAAATCGGCGTGTGGATCAAAGTTGAGCACAGAAACTGCTTGTTTTTTGCTGTCTGCCAACGCCTTGATGATGGGGTATGCATTGTTGTGGCCGCCCCCTACAGCAACAAGCTTTTTGCCGGCGTCAAAAATGGTTTTCGCCGTATGATATACATAGCGATCAATCAGCTCAACGATCTGGCGAAGCTGTTTGAGATCGTCGGGAAAAGAAGGGTTAAGGTGACGGGATACGCCGTCGAGGTCATTGAAATTAAGGTGACCGAGCACCATCACTTTTTCGCCCGGTAAATAGCGGTTGTCTTGCAGGGCAAATAGGTGGGGGATGGATTGCTCCCACGCGTTGGCCGTGCCGGCTCGTCCAAGGTTGGCGCGCACACCGATGTCTTCGTTGATACCGAGAATAATCACTTCACATGCGCTTTCTTTGAGCACTTCGTCCAGTGGTTTCTCCCCGTCGGGTAAGAGAACTGTTTGGCCAAAGCGGTACTCGCCTTCGCGAATACTGATGAGCGATTCGCGGTAGTTTTGCCCCAGGCGCTGTAGGCGTTCAATTTCTTTAGTAGGTGTTTCCATTGATGATGACATGTTTTAGCGGTGCACGACCAAATGAATAAGGAATAAAGGCGTATGAGGAAATAGGTTCGGTAATCCAAAGGTTGGCGGCTTTGCCCTTGGTGATGGAGCCAAAGTTCTTTTCCAACTCCATGGCAAACGCGCCGTTTATGGTAGCGGCATTGATGGCTTCTTCGGGCAGCATTTTCATGTGGATACAAGCTAATGCTACCGTAAAGAACATATTGCCGGAAGGGGATGAGCCAGGATTGTAGTCACTGGCCAAAGCAACCGGAAGTCCGGCGTCAATAATCTTTCTTGCCGGAGGATATTCTATGTTGAGGAAAAAGGCCGTTTGTGGCAATAGGGTAGGCATGGTGTTGCCGCGTTTTAGTGCGGCAATTTCGTCTTCGCCGGTGCATTCCAAGTGGTCCACCGAAATGGCTTTGTTGTTTACCCCCACTTGAATGCCGCCGGAGTAATCAAGTTCGTTGGCGTGGATTTTTGCTTTTAAGCCAACCTTGTTCCCCGCTTCCAAAATGCGGTTGGTCTGCTCAGGGGTAAAAAAGCCGCGATCGCAAAATACGTCGATATAATCGGCCAAGCCCTCGTCCACCACTTTCGGTAGCATGTCATAGATGACATGATCGACGTAGGCGTCGGGATTGGCTTTAAAGTCGGGATGAACGGCATGGGCGCCCAAAAACGTCGATTTGATGGGGATGGGTGAAGTGGATTTGAGTCGTTTGATCACGCGCAACATTTTCCACTCACTTTCGGGCGTTAAGCCATAGCCGCTCTTGATTTCCACGGCACCGGTACCCATGCGAATGATTTCTTCCAATCGGCGAGCTGCGCTTTCGTACAATTCGTCTTCGGGCGTGTCGCGCAATACGGCCGCGGAGTTGAGAATGCCTCCACCGGCAGCGGCAATTTCTTCATAGCTCTTGCCTTGTAGCCGCATAACGAATTCTTCTTCGCGGCTGCGGGCAAAGACCAAATGGGTATGTGAATCACACCAAGCCGGACCAACCATGCCTCCATTGGCGTCAATGACGTATTCGCATTTGTTCAGTTGTTCTGAAGAAAGCGTTGCCATTGTTCCGTAATTCTTAATTTTTCCTTCACTCATTTCCAGCCATGCATTTTCTAGAACAGGTAAATTCGCCAAGGCTTGTCCTTGGATGGGGGTCTCGGTATTTTCCTGAATGCCAATTAGTTGTTTGATATTGTGAATGATGGTTGTCGACATGCGTTCATTAGGGTTTATACACCCGAAAGATACACGGAATGACGGCACTGTCAAATGATAAACACATCAATTATTGTGAAGTTTTTCACAAGATTTCACAAGGCTTTTAAATCTGTTTAAAAAAGACCTTTGTACCTGCTTGGAATTCCTTACTTTTGCGTGCAATTTAAAATTGCCTGCTTATGTCATTCGACAACAAAAAAGTATTGGGCGAAGGACTCACATACGATGACGTTCTTTTGGTGCCTGATTATTCAGAAGTATTGCCACGCGATGTGGATATCTCCACCATGTTTTCTCGAAACATTGACTTGCGAACGCCCATTATAAGTGCGGCGATGGACACCGTAACCGAATCCGCTATGGCGATTGCTATGGCGCAAGAAGGCGGTATTGGTGTTTTACATAAAAACATGAGCATCGAGCAGCAGGCCATCGAAGTGAGAAAGGTAAAGCGCGCCGAAAGCGGGATGATTCTCGACCCGGTAACACTCATGTCCAACAACCGTATTGGTGAAGCCAAAGCCATGATGGCGGAATACAAAATTGGCGGAATTCCCATCGTTGATGAAAACAAGAAGTTGGTCGGTATTTTGACCAACCGCGACCTTCGATTTGAAAGAAACGACGATCGTTTGGTCAGCGATATTATGACCAGAGAAAATCTGGTTACAGCCTCGGAAAACACCAGTATGGACGAGGCAGAGGTGATTCTTCAAGCGCACAAAGTGGAGAAGTTGCCCGTAGTGAAAAAGGACGGTACCTTGCTCGGTTTGATTACGTTTAGAGACATTAGCAAGTTGAAATTAAAGCCAAATGCCAATAAAGACGAGTTCGGACGCTTGCGCGTTGCCGCGGCGCTTGGCGTTACCCCCGATGTGGTGGAACGCGTATCGGCATTAGTCGCGTCCAACGTCGATGCTGTTATCATTGATACGGCGCACGGACATACCCGTGGCGTGGTTGACGCATTGAATAAAGTAAAAGCCCAATTCCCCAATCTCGACGTAGTTGTTGGAAACATTGCCACGGCGGAAGCAGCACGCTACCTGGTTGATGCCGGTGCGGATGCCGTCAAGGTTGGTATTGGTCCTGGATCCATTTGTACCACCCGTGTGGTTGCCGGAGTCGGTGTCCCCCAATTGTCGGCCGTGATGGAAGTTAGCGAGGCCATCAAAGGTAGTGGCGTTCCTGTCATCGCCGATGGCGGTATTCGCTATACTGGCGATATTGTCAAGGCCATTGCTGCCGGCGCATCCAGCGTGATGTTGGGTAGTTTGCTTGCCGGCGCCAAAGAAACTCCCGGTGAAACGGTGATTTATGAAGGAAGAAAATATAAGACCTATCGTGGTATGGGGTCGGTTGAGGCCATGCAAAGCGGAAGTAAGGATCGATACTTCCAAGATGTAGAAGACGATATTAAAAAATTGGTTCCCGAAGGAATTGTTGGTCGGGTACCCTATAAAGGTGAGGCGTCGGAGGTTATCTACCAGTTTATCGGTGGGTTGCGCGCGGGAATGGGTTACTGTGGCTCAAAAGATGTGGAAACGCTTCAAGGAAAGGCACGCTTTGTGCGTATGACTTCCGCGGGTATTCACGAATCACATCCCCACGATGTGTACATCACCCGAGAGGCACCCAACTACAGTCGATCGTAATAAATTGTTTAATTCATTTATATCAAGATGCTTATGAAGCGGTTTTTTGTTGTTAATTTTTTATTTGTTGTAGGCTTTTTGTCGGCACAGTGGCAAGATGTTGTCCTCCTTGAGGTAGAAGGAGATTCGGTTACCGCCGGAGAATTTGCTGTTGTTTATAATAAAAACAGAAACATCGGGCAAGAAATCGATCCCAAAACACCGGAGGAGTACCTCGATTTATATTTGAACTTCAAGCTAAAAGTTCGTGACGCCATTCGCATGGGGTACGACACATTGCCTTCAGTCAAGCATGAATTTAGATCTTACCGCAGTCAGCTGGCCAAACCCTACTTAATGGATAAGCGTACCGACGACAAGTTGATATTTGAAGCTTACGAGCGCAGCAAAAACGACGTGCGTGCCAGTCATATCATGGTGGCGGTTGATGAGAATGCTGGTCCTTCCGACACCCTCCGTGCCTTCCGCAAGATGGAGAATATTCGCAAGCAGTTGAAGCCGGACTTGAGCAATTTTGCCGATTTGGCCAAGAAGCACTCGGATGATGAGTACTCGGCACAGCGCGATGGCGACCTGGGCTACTTTAGTGTTTTTGATATGGTTTATCCCTTTGAAAATGCCGCTTATCGTACCAATGTGGGCGATGTAAGTAACATCGTTCGCTCGCGTTTTGGATACCACATCGTGATGCCTACTGATAAACGTATCGCTCGAGGTAAGGCAACGGTAGCACACATAATGACCATCGCCAATGAAAAGAGCAGTGCCGAACAGCGCAATGCAGCGGAAGAAAGAATCAACGAAATTTACAGTAAGCTAAAATCGGGTGAGTCGTTTGAGGATTTGGCTAAGAAGTATTCCGAAGACAAAAACTCAGCAGCCAAAGGTGGAAAGTTGAATCCATTTGGCATCAACGAAATGGTCCCCGAATTTGAGGAGGCGGCCTTTTCATTGGTTCGCGGTGGCGATATCACTGAGCCTTTCCAAACACCTTACGGTTTTCATGTCGTCAAAATGATTGAACGCAGTGAGATCAAGCCTTTTGAAGAGGTTAAACAAGAGTTGACGAGAAAAGTACAACGCGATGAGCGTTCTAATTTGACGAAGAAAAATGCCGTTCAGAAGTTGAAGAGCGAATACGGTTTTGCGGTTAATGATCGCAATCTAAACCGCTTCATTAATCAACTTCCCGCCGATTTTAACAAGAACTATGAGGTACCATCCAATTTGAAAGATGCCCCTTTGTTTGAAATTGATGGAGAGGTGTTTGGTCAGCGCAAGTTCGCCAAGTACATTGCCAATAATTTTAGAAACCTGCAAGGCGATAGCAAAGAGGGATTGGGTTATGCCCATTTTGATGCCTGGGTAGAGCAAGAAGTTTTGACATTTGAAGACAGCAAGTTGGAAGAGAAGTACCCCGAGTTTCGTTACTTGGTGGAAGAGTACAGAAACGGTATTTTGTTGTTTGAACTATTGGAAGACAAAATCTGGAAGCCAAGTATGACCGATACAGCAGGCATCACTGCCTTTTTCTCCAAAAACCGCGAAGCTTATATGATGCCTGAGCGTGCAGAAGTCGCTACATACACCATCAACAATGCCAAATTGGCCAAAAAAATGGAGAAGACGCTTCGCAAGGGAAAGTCAACCGACAAAATAAAGGCAAAAGCCGCTAAAAAAGATGCCCTCGCCATTTCAACGACCAATGAAACCATTCGTAAAGGTATCAACAGTTTGCTGGATGAAAACTGGGAAGAAGGCGTGGTGAAAAACACCAATGAAGACGGTGATGTGGTGCTTTATCACATTGAAGAAATTAAGGCTGAACGCCTAAAAGAACTGGAAGAAAGCTGGGGTTCTGTTAGCGCAGATTACCAAACCGAGCTTGAGCGTCTTTGGGTAGAATCACTTCGAGAAACATTTTCGTACACCATTTTTAAAGATGCATTGGCGGAGGTTGAGGAGCAAATTCTCAATCCATGATGCGTAAACTCTATGGTTTTGCTTTGGTATTGGGTTTGTTTTCCGGATGTGATTGGAAGCCAACCCAAGCCGATGATGCAGTGGTCGTAGCCAGAGTAGGACAATCGGTGCTCACGCTTAATGAACTTGAGCAAAAGGACGTGTATCGTCGCGAAATGAGTCCCGAAGACAGTACAAGGGCTGTGCGGTCATATATTCAGCGTTGGGCAAAAGATCAAATCTTAGTTGAGCGTGCAAAATTCAATTTGAGCGACCAACAACAAGACTTTGACAAGAAGGTGGAAGACTACCGCCGAGACTTATTGATTTTTGCCTATCAGCAAGCCTATCTAAAGCAGAATCTAGATACCGCTTTTTCCAAGGAGGAAATTCAGTCGTTCTACAACGACAATAAAGATATGTTTACGCTACGTGAGAATATTTATCGTTTTGATTACGTAGCTTTACCAACCAATTCACCCGGGTTAGACGATTTGAAGAAGCAGTTTTTTAAAGCAGACGATCCGGATGATTTTATAGAAAAGGTGTTCGCATTTGCCAAGCTGTTGAGCATTGGTGATACGTCATGGTTTTCGTTTTCAGATGTCATAAGGTTAATGCCTTCGTTGTCAGAATACGAATCGGATTTTATTTCGAGAAAAAAACGCGTGATTCATGAAGATGACGAAACCATATACTTGGTGGCTTTAAATGACGTTAAACTCAAAGAAGCCTTAGCCCCGGTGGAGTATGTCGAATCTTCGATTGTGACCATTTTGCTCAATCAAAGAAAGAGAGAAGTGCTGCGGGCTTTGGAAGAAAAACTTTTAAAAGATGGTATCAAGAAAAATCAGGTGGAGTTTTACTAGCTTACTATTTACGTTGCTGGTTTCCACAAGTAGTTTAGCGCAGGTCACCGCCGACGGTATTGTTGCCGTTGTGGGGGCCAACATCATACTGAAGTCTGAGGTTGAAGATCGACACGTCAATTATGTGCGTCAGGGCTTTATGGAAAACACGGAAAAGGATAAATGCGAGGCCTTTGAAGAGCTGCTGTTTGAAAAGCTGATGGTGCACCGAGCAGAAATTGACAGTGTGGTCGTGAGTGAAGAAGAAGTTGAAGGAACCATCGAGCAGCGCATGGCCATGTTGACCCAGCAAATGGGGTCGGAGGAGCGTGTGGAAGAGTATTACAACAAGTCCATGCCCGAGTTAAAGGAGATGCTTCAGCCCATTGTGTATGAGAGTTTGATCGCCCAAAGAATGCAGCAAACAATCACCAAAAATGTAGAAGTAACTCCATCAGAGGTTCGGGCGTTTTACAATAATATGTCGGTAGACAGCATTCCGTTGATCAATGAACAGGTAGAAATTTCTGAACTGGTTGTTTACCCGGTGGTTGATAGTGCAGCCAAAGCAGAAGCGATTGACAAGCTCAATGAGCTGCGAGAGCGTATTGAAAAAGGCAGTAGCTTTTCCTCGATGGCGGTACTGTATTCAGAAGACCCCGGTTCGGCAAAGAAAGGAGGAGAATACAAAGGCATTAAGCGCGGTCAGTTTGTAAAAGAGTTTGAAGCGGTTGCCTTTAACCTACGTAGAGGAGAAATATCCAAGCCATTTAGAACAGAATACGGATTTCATATTGTGCAGCTCATGCAAAGAAGAGGAGAGGAGCTGGATGTCCGCCACATTTTGATTCGACCAAAAATTTCCGATGAGAGTTTGGAGCGAACCAAAAGCAATCTTGACTCTATTCGCGACTTAATTGCAGAAGGGTTGATTACCTTTGAAGGTGCCGTTGAACGTTTTTCTGAAGACGACGAAACCAAGTTTAATCGCGGACTAAAAGTTAATCCCCAAACGGGTGACCCTCGTTGGGAAGTGGGCGACCTCCAACGCGATTTATTTGTGTTGGTAGAAAAGTTGGATGAAGGCGATTTGAGTAAAGCCACTTTTTTTAGAACCAGAGATGGTAAAGAAGGGTTTCGCATCATTAAAGTTCACCGTAAAGTAGAGCCACACCGTGCCAATCTCAAAGAAGATTACCAGTTTATAAAACGCATGGCATCCCAACAAAAAACGGAAAAACGCATGAACGAATGGGTGCAAAGAAACATCGACCGCACGTACATTAAAGTGAATACGGAAATTTACAATTGTGATTTCCGCAATTCATGGATAACCCCTGAAACCGTAATGACCGATGAGTAATTCTTTAGATCAGGCCAAAAACATCACCAAGCAATACGAAGCTTTAAAGCGTGAGATTTCAAAAGTAATCGTCGGACAAGAAGAGGTGGTGAATGAGCTGCTTGTGAGTTTGTTTAGCGGTGGTCACAGTCTGTTGATTGGTGTCCCGGGGTTGGCAAAAACACTCTTAGTCAACACGCTGGCGCAAGCATTAGGGTTGTCGTTTAACCGCATTCAATTTACCCCTGATCTTATGCCGTCGGACATTACGGGGAGTGAAATCCTCGATCAAAATAGAGCGTTTACTTTTGTCAAAGGTCCCGTATTTGCCAATGTTGTATTAGCCGATGAGATCAACAGAACGCCACCAAAGACGCAAGCAGCTTTATTGGAAGCCATGCAAGAAAAGTCGGTTACTGTGGGCGGTAAGCGCATGCCTTTGCCCGATCCATTCTTTGTGTTGGCCACGCAAAATCCCATCGAACAAGAAGGTACCTATGCCCTCCCTGAAGCCCAACTGGACCGTTTTATGTTTAACATCATGGTCGACTACCCTTCAGAACAAGAAGAGAGGGATATAGTGACGCGCACCACCGGCACTACTTCGGCATCCATCAGTCAAGTGCTTTCGGAGTCCGACATCATTGCCATTCGTCAATTGATACGCGACGTGCCGGTTGCGGATAACGTGGTGGCATATGCCGTAGGACTGGCAAGAAAAACCAGACCCAACTACTCGGACAATACATTGGCCACCAATTATTTAAGTTGGGGTGCCGGGCCTCGTGCCGGACAATACCTCGTAACCGGGGCAAAGTGCTATGGTTTATTACAAGGAAAGCTTTCGCCCGATATCGAAGATGTTAAGGCCATTGCGCATCCAGTATTGCGTCATAGGATATTGAGGAATTACAAAGCCGAGGCCGATGGTCTTGGCGTGGATGACATCATCAATCAATTGATGGGTTGACAAACAATGCGTTATGAAACGTTTCCCTAATCTACCCACCCAACCACAATTAACTTCCGAGGCGTTCTATAAAAATGGCATGGAGGTGCTGGAGGGCTTTGAGCTTTTCAGGGAATCAATGTCGGTATTAGGAAGACCCATACGTGCTTATGTGCGGGGTAAAGGCGGTATCCGTGTGCTTATATGGACCCAAATGCACGGAGATGAAAGCGCATCAACATTTGCTGTTGTAGATTTTCTCCATGATTTACAGCAAAATACCACTGATCGAATTTGGGATAAAGTGACTCTTTGTGTGGTTCCTATTTTAAATCCTGATGGCGCTGCAGCTTACACGCGATACAATGGCTTGGGGGTAGACCTCAATCGCGATGCCCGCCATTTGACCAGTCCGGAAAGTGCATTTTTGGTATCATTGGCTACCGACTTCAAACCCCATTGGGCATTTAATATGCACGATCAGCGAACCATATTTGCGGCCGGTGACACCAATAATCCGGCGACTTTGGCCCTGTTAGCTCCTTCAATGTCGGAAACATATACCGGAAGTGTTATGCACCGAAAAAGAGCCATTGCATTAATAGGTAGTGCAGTGAGTCAATTGCCAAAACCGTTTTATTCCAATATTGCCAGGTTTGACGATGCCTTTTATCCACTCGCCATGGGGGATTTTTTTCAAGAAAAAGGTATTGCTACGGTGCTTGTTGAGGTAGGTGGAAGCGAAAACATCATACGACACAGTGGGCGAACCTTGGCCGCCCGCTTTTTGAAAGAAGCACTCATGGTTATCTTAAACCCCAGTGCACAAGTATGGCATTCAGCACCGGGTACATACGAGTCGCTACCTCCTAATACCAATCGACTTCGTGACATCATTTTTGCCAATGCAAACATCGACCATCACATTGTGGACGTGGCTGTTCAGTTACGGTATAATCCGATCCGGGAAGCCTGGGATATGGTGTGCGACACCGTTGGTAAGATCGATTATTACGAAGCTTATATCCGAATTGAACTGGCCGATTCTCCATCGTTAAATAGCCGGCAATGGCGTTTTAGCATTGGTGAGACGTTTGAATTGCCTTCCGAATGGGAAACATTTTGGAAAGAACAGAACTTTGCATCTTATCAGTGGGTATATTCATCATGAAAATTTTGCTGGATGTACGCCATTGTAGATCCACAATAAAAAATAAATTGTAGTCGATAAATTTAAGATCAGTATGGCATTTATCAGCATAAACCCATTTACCGATAAAGAAAATGCTCGTTTTTCTTTTATGAGCAACGCGTCGTTGGAAGATCGATTGGCTGATGCATGGAAGGGATTTAAGGTATGGCGTAAGTTGCCGCTTAAAGAGCGTTGTCGAAAAATTCACCGCTTGGCTAATGAATTAGAAAAAAACCGTGAAGCCTATGCCATTAGTATCACCACAGAGATGGGAAAGCCCATCGTAGAGGCACGTGCTGAAATAGATAAGTGTGTTTGGTTGGCAAGGTATTACGCCGACATGGCGCCGAAATTCCTCGAGAGTAAACACATCCACACCAATAGCGTTGCTTCCTATGTTCAGTACGATCCCTTGGGGGTAGTTTTTGGTATCATGCCTTGGAATTATCCCTTTTGGCAGGTTCTGCGATTTGCCGTGCCAACCCTTTTGGCCGGGAATGCTGTTTTGGTTAAGCACGCGCCGTCGGTTCCCATGTGCTCGTTGGCCATTGAAGAAGCCTTTGAAAACAGTGGTTTTCCCAGTCATGCTTTTTCTCAATTGTTCATATCTGAAGAGCAAGCCAAAACGGTGATTGAGTCGTCGCAAGTAAGGGCCGTATCCCTAACAGGTAGTGAAGCTGCCGGTCGTGCAGTGGCTGCTTTGGCCGGAGGCGCCTTGAAAAAGTGCGTCCTGGAATTGGGAGGTAGCAATGCCTTGTTCTTGCTCCCCGATGGCGACGTGGATCTGGCAGTCAAACTGGCTCTATTGGGACGTTTTGGGAATGCCGGACAAAGCTGTATCGCCGCCAAACGACTCATTATTCCCGAGGCTCAGAAGGACGTTTTTGTAAAAAAACTGATTAAAGGGGTGCAGGGCTTGTCGTACGGGAATCCACTAAATGATAAGACAACCATAGGACCATTGGCGCGTAAAGATTTAGCAAAAGCCCTGGATAATCAAATGCAATCATCCATTGATATGGGGGCGACTTTACTTTTGGGAGGAAAGCGTAAAGGCCATTTTTTTGAACCCACCATTATTGCTGATGTCGTACCAGGTATGCCTGCTTTTGACGAGGAGACCTTCGGGCCTTTGGCCTGCATCAGTACCTACAGCGATGTGAAAGATGGGATAAAGATGGCCAAACAAACCAAGTACGGCTTGGGCATATCATTGGTAACCAAAGATATTCCCAAAGCACGACAAATGGCCAAGAAGTTCGAAGACGGTGCTGTGTTCATAAACCAATGGGTGAAATCGGATCCGAGACTGCCCTTCGGCGGACAAAAATCGAGCGGCTACGGTCGCGAACTGGCAGAGGAGGGCATAAAGGAGTTTGTCAACGTCAAAACCATCCGCGTCTAGTAAGGGGCAGCCTTGCGCTTGCCCTTCCAACGCTTACACCTTTGCGCTGCTCCATGCGTTCTTACACCCTTTCGCTGCCCGACCTGCATGCTTTCACAGCAGTCTGTAAGCATGTTTTAAAAAACCATTAGCCTGAGGGGCGTTTTTTTATTAACCGTTTCTTAATACGTCTGTTTTTTTACTACATTTGACGTAGTAAATTAATCACATGCCCTTTTTCAATAAAGGGTAAAAAACAAACAGTTTATGAAAAACAATTTCTTTACCATGTCAAGCCTGGTCTTGGCTTTATCTTTTGGTATGCTCGGCTGTAGCAAAGACGATGATTCTGACAATGGCAACGGTAACGGCAATGGTGGGTCCGGAGGAGGAGCGACCATGGAGGTGAGCTCATTAACGCCACAGCAAGTTGAGCGAAATTCACTTCGCATGCGCGGACGAGTCACCGATGGAGCCGGGGTATTAAGCCGAGGTTTTGCCTGGGGAACAAGCTCAAATCCTACCGTTGACGACAATGATTTGCCGGTAAGCGGAACAGAAGATGGTGGTTTTAATGCCATGCTTACAGGATTAAACGAAGCAACACTGTATCATTACCGCGCTTACGCACGTACCAGTAGTGGCTATGTATACGGCAATAACCGAACCGTAGAAACGCTAGGGCCTCCAGCTGTTGGGCAGATGGGACCTGGTGGTCTCATCATTTGGTTAGACGGATCCGGAGGTGGTTTGGTTGCGGCACCGGAAAGCACCGAATGGACAAACGTACAATGGGGGTGTGGCGGTACTTTGGTCAATGCATCCGCAGAAAACGAAGGTCAGGGATTTGCCAATAGCACAGCTATTCTCAGTGGATGTTCGGAAGCGGATATTGCAGCGGCTCTCTGTAATGAATTGATATACGAAGGTTACGACGACTGGTTCTTGCCCTCACGCAATGAATTGGGAAGAATGTACATCAATTTGAAAGATAAAAATTTAGGCGGTTTTACCGATGAGTTTTATTGGAGCTCAACCGAGGTAGATGCCGATGCTGCCATTTTTGCGGACTTCAATAATGGCGGACTATCTTCTGGTGATAAGTCAAATAGTTTCCGCGTACGTGCCGTACGTGCTTTTTAAAGATCTTCCATTTTCCAATAAAAAAAGCCGATACATTTGTATCGGCTTTTTTTGTGTAAGTGAATCAACTTTAAAAAGCTATTTTTTGCTTTTTTCCTCTTTGGGAAGATATTGTGCAGATAGTTCTTTAGAGAGTGCGCTCTTTTCAACTTTCAAGCGACTATTTTCACTTTCTAAAATGACGTGGGTTTCGCCTACCTCCAAAATCTTACCGTGAATGCCACTGTTGGTAACCACACGGTTGCCTTTAGTAACACTGCTGGAAAAATTGCGTTCTTCTTTTTGTTTTTTCATTTGTGGACGAAAAAAGAAAAAGTACATAACAGCGATGAGGATAATGATTGGAAGGAAACCTCCAATGGCAGAACCTCCAGACTGTTGAAGAAAAATGTATAGCATGTGATTTAATTATTGGTCTTCTTTAACTACGATAGAAGTGATTTTTAAAATCTTTTGGTTGGGAACGGTATTGGCAGTCAAGGTAACGTTTTTGTCTTGACGACCACTGCGGCCGTTGCTGTCAAACGAAACTTTGATTGTACCACTCTCGCCGGGTGCAACGGGTGTTTTAGGGTATTCCGGTACGGTACAACCACAGCTGCCACGGGCACTGGTAATAACCAATGGAGCCTTGCCTGTGTTGGTGAACTTGAATTCATGTGTGGCTGTTTCACCTTCTTTTACATTTCCAAAATCATGGAAATCTTCTTCAAATGTAAACTCAGGTAGTTCATCTCCGTCCACGTCGCTTAAACCAACACTCTTATCGGTACGCGATTCGTCAATTTTGTCTGCGGCGTTGCTACAACCACCAAAAATCAACCCGCCGAAAATAGCTAATGCAAACAATCTGTATTTCATACGTGAATTTTTTAGGTTTTAAAATTAATTGCCGAAAATACGCTTTTTTGTATAAATACAAGGAATGCTTGCGCCGTTTTTTTTATCGAGCAAAGAAATAATTAACATCCTTTAATAATACGATGGATTTCAATGAACAAACATCCGTCTTCGAGGTTTTTTCTTAAACATTAATAATTATGCCTGAATTACCAGAAGTTGAGGTCATGCGGAGAGAAATAGAATCACATGTTCTAAACGCACATTTGCACAAAGTAGAAGCTGTTGATGAGCGCTTGGTATCTAAGTTGCCCGTCAATTGGCAAACGTTGCTTGAAGGTAACATTTTTGCATCCACGAAGCGCACTGGCAAGTATTTGTTTATGAATTTTAATAAAACTTGGCTGCACTTGCACTTCGGTATGACAGGAAGTGTTTCCTTCGTGTCGATCGGTCAAGACCCCCCGCCTTATACTCGATTGAAACTCAGTTTTGACAATGGATTGATGATGTGCTTTACCGATCCCAGAACCTTTGGTAAGATGGACATCGTCAACCGTGTGGAGGCCTTTGTGGCGAATAAGCGATTGGGCATTGACTTACTGGACGCGAGTGATGAAGACGCCATGCAAATGTTTGCCGATAGAAAAATTTCGCTTAAAGCCATTTTACTTCGTCAGAAAGACGTCGCCGGTATTGGTAATTGGTTAGCAGATGAAGCGCTCTTTCGCCAAAAACTAAACCCTTCGATGCGTGGAATGGATTTAAAACCCTCCGAAGCTGTGTCCCTTTTGAATGAAACCAAGAAAATAGCGAAAGAAGCCATACATGCGGATACACATTACGGAGATTTCCCCAAGCACTTTTTCGTCAATTACCGGGTAGAAGATGGTGTGTGTCCGTGTACCAAAGACACCATACAAAAGGTGACATTGGCCGGCAGAAGCACGTATTACTGCCCCACCTGTCAGTCGGCATAACTATGAGATGGCATAGTATCAATGTTCAGTGTCCCCACTGTTGGGAGCTTCAAGATGTCATGGTTGATCCCATGCAAAGAGGTGGTTTTGTTCAGGATTGTGAGGTCTGTTGTCATCCCATCCGTTTTACCCCCTTTGTCGATGAAGATGGAGACGTCATTGGTTTAGAGACCGAACCGGAATCATGATCTATTGAAAATCATTTTTTTGCCTCGGTTATTTTTAAATCATTCTTATGGTCTCATAACATTTAAAATTTCCATATCTCTCTTGAATTTACGACATTTGCATCATTCTTTAAAATGAAGACATGGATTACGTTGCCATCATTTCTCCGGCTAAGTCACTAAGTGATCATGTAGAGGAACAAGCCAAGTACACGCCGTCGTTTATGTTAAAAGCAAAACGCGTCAATGAAACATTAAGGCAGTTTTCTCCCCAAGACTTAATGAAGCTTCAGTCAATTAGTCAAAACTTGGCAGAACTCAATGCCGATAGAAATGTCCAGTGGTCTGCCGAAAAGCACCAAGATGGTACGCCGGCTTTGTTTACTTTCAACGGAGACGTTTATCGAGGGATAGATGCCACGACACTTTCAGAAAGAGCTAAGAAAGAGGCGGACGATGCTTTGTTAATTTTGTCGGGACTGTACGGAGTACTTCGTGCTTACGACGCTGTTTTGCCTTATCGACTAGAGATGGGTACCAAACTTCCAGTCGGAAAAGCAAAGGATTTGTACCAGTATTGGCGAAGAGATGTGTCCGAACAAATCAGTAAGTTTGTGGGCAACCGCACGCTGATCAACCTGGCTTCAGTAGAATACAGCAAAGCCATCAATCGAAAAGCGATGATGAGGCCAGTGATGGATGTGGAGTTCAAGGACTTTTCTAAAGGTACTTACAAAGTCGTAGGCGTTTATGCCAAAAAGGCGCGAGGTCTATTTACGCGTTTTTTACTGGAGGAACGTCCAAAAACCATACGTGAATTGCAGCAATTTGACACAGAAGGCTACTACTGGAGTTCCGAAGCCTCCACAGATTCTAAAATGGTATTCTTACGCGGAAAATAACCAATCGTTACTCGCGTTAATTCAATGTATGCGTAAATTCTTTTGCCTTAGCCTTTTGTTCGTTATCCAAGCGACAGACCTTTCTGCCCAACAAAACCCGAAGTATTCTGAGATCGGAGTTTCTGTGGGTAACTTAGTCTATACCGGACCCTTTGCTGCCGATGCCAATATGGGTAATTGGCTCAGCGAAACCGGTGGACGTTTTGGTCTCTTCACCAGAAGGTCACTGGCGCCGTGGATCAATATTGGCCTGGAAATGAACTACGGTTGGTACACCCTCGACGATGCCAATCACGGCCGCGCACAACGAGGCATTTCCATGACCACCCAGGTTTTGAACACCAATATTTCAACCGAGGTGTTTTTTATTCGCTATGGTAAGTTCCACTGGAATAACAACTTTTCACCTTACGTAAAGCTGGGGATGGGGGGGAACTTTTTCTCTCCCGAAATAGAAAATTTTGGGGCCGTAGGTGACGATGTTAGGTTATATCCCTTTAGTGGACAAAGCATCAATTATTTCTTTGGTATTGGCGTGAAGTTTCGACTGGCATACAAACACAGCCTGGCCATTGAATGGGTCGCACACAATGCCGGAACAGAGAAAATGGGCGGAGTGGTGGCGCCTTCATTAAACCCCTCTAACGACTCATACGGCGGACTCTTTCTACATTATTCGGTCTTAATCTTTTAGTCATGGCTCTGGAAGTGCATACCAACGGCGGTGTCGTTCACTTACTGGCCGATCCGGCGCTGTTAATTCCTCAAACCTCAACACTGATTGTTTCCGATTTACACATTGGTAAGGCCGGGCATTTTCGCAAAAATGGCATTCCTGTGCCCACGTCCATCGCCATGCAAGATATGCATAGACTGCACGAACTCTTAACGCGTGTGCCCAGTAAAGAAGTGGTGTTTTTGGGCGATTTGGGACACAGCGATGTCAATAAGGAGTGGCGCGTATTTTCTCAGGTCATCAATGAATTTTCCAATCGCACGTTTTACTTAACCAGGGGGAATCACGACCGAGAGGCGGATGCTTTTTATCGTGAAATGGGCATAAATGAGGTCGTGGATGGTTTACAGCGCCACGGTTTTTACTTAACGCATGAGCCGGTTGAAACCAAGGCCTTTAATATTTGCGGACACGAGCATCCGGCGGTGCGCATAAAGGGAAAAGCACGACAATCGCTGCGACTGCCGTGCTTTTATTTTCTTGAAAACCGAGCCGTTATGCCCGCTTTTTTGCGCTTTTCCGGTCACTACGATATTACGCCTTCAAAAGATTTGCGCGTGTTTCCCGTGGTGGAGGAAAAGGTGTTTTCCCTTAGTTCTTCTTAAACAAATGAACATCCATTTGCGGGAACGGAATGCTGATGCCTTCTTTGTTGAATCGCGCGTACACTTTTTCGTTGAAATCGTAATACATGGGCCAGTAGTCGGCGCCGTTTACCCACACTCTAAAGTTGTAGTCAACGGAACTGTCTCCCATTTCCACCATCCGAATTAAAGGTTCTTTGTCTTTTAATACGCGCTCGTCGTTTTCGGCAATGTCGGTGAGGATGGTTTTTACTTTCTCTGCATCGGTGCCGTAGGCCACGCCAAAACGCATATCGAGTCGTCTGGTGCCTTGGCGACTGTAATTGATGATATTTGTGTTGGCCATGGTGCCGTTTGGCAATGTGATGGTTTTATTGTCTGGGCTTAGGAGCACGGTGTAGAAAATTTGAATCTCTTTGACGGTACCCATGACGGAGCCAACTTCAATAAACTCCCCAACTTTATAAGGTTTTAAAATGAGGACAATGACCCCACCGGCAAAGTTGGACAAGCTGCCCTGCAAAGCCAAGCCAACGGCCAAACCAGCCGCACCGAGTACAGCGATAAAGCTGGTCATCTCTACACCAAGCATGCCAACCACACTGATGATGAGCATGGCTCTTAAGCCCACATTGATGATGTCTCGTAAAAAAGGTTTGAGCGTTGGGTCAAATTCCTTGCGGTCCATATAAGCCGTGATGAACTTTACCACACGTTTAATCAACCATAGACCAACTATGAGGGTGATTACAGAGGCGACTATGGCAACACCTGAGTCTACCAGTTTTTCAATGTAAAAGTCCATGTTGTTGGTGATTTTATCAAATTCCTCTGAAATGTCCATGTCTTGTAGTTGTGTTTATTCTTTGAATCATGCAAATATCACTAATTATCTCGTAAAAACAAATAATGTCCGGTGATTATTTTTTTCGCTCCAAAACAAAGGATAAGTATTTTTCCAAGTGATTTCGTTCATCTGACGCTTTAAAGTGATGTAGGCAAGATAAGGCTTTTTGTCGGCAATGTTCAAGTTGCTCATTGGCGTAGTCAATTCCACCGTACTGATGAACCAAGACGATGACCTTTTTTATTCTCTCGGCGTCGGTATTGTGGCTTTTGATGGTAGCAATGATGAAGCGGCGCTCCGAAGACTGACAGTGTTTTAGGGTGTAAATGATGGGCAAGGTCATTTTGCGCTCTTGGATGTCGAGCATGCTGGGTTTGCCGGTATCGTTGTTTTGCTGGTAGTCAAATAGGTCGTCTTTGATTTGAAAGGCCAAACCCATATACTCACCAAATTCAGATAACTTCTCAACTTGCTCTTTAGATGCCCCGGCACTAGCAGCACCTACAGCACAGCATGATTTTAAAAGAGAGGCGGTCTTTTGACGAATGATTTCAAAATAGATGTCTTCTTCGATGTCCAATCGTCTGGCTTTTTCGATTTGCAGCAACTCGCCTTCACTCATTTGCTCTACGGCCTCCGATACCAACTCCAGTAAGTCGTAGTCTTTGTGCTGAACGGCAAGTAAGAGTACGCGTGATAACATAAAATCACCCACCAAAACGGCGATTTTGTTTTTCCACAGGGCATTGATGGAGAAGAATCCGCGGCGCAAATTGGCGTCGTCGACCACATCGTCGTGAACCAAGGAGGCCGTGTGCATCAACTCAATTAATGCCGCCCCTCGGTGGGTGCGTTCATTGATTTTGCCTAGAAGTTTGGCCGATAAAAACACAAGGATGGGGCGCATTTGCTTGCCCTTTCGCTTGACTATGTAGTGGGTTATGCGGTTGAGAAGTGGTGTTTTGCTTTTTAGCGATTGGCGAAAGCTCCCTTCGAATCGCTGCATGTCATCGGCTACCGGCGCCTTTATGTTGTTAAGTGTGGTCATTTGGATGTGTCAGCCTAGTTAACAGTTCTATCGATTAGAAGGTTGTGACTGTAGGTAGCGATATCCCACCAAACGGTCGTAACGAATGCCTATCTCTCGGTGGTAAACCATGACGTGATATCCGTTTTCTGTTTCCCAAAAGTTACCTTCGGTGAAGTCCAAACTCGCGTGACGTTTTTGTCCGTTGCGTGAGGGGATGGCCGTAACATATTGATAGTTGTAATACCCCTGCTTAAGCAATGCCTTGGCTTGATAGGCAAAGCGCTCGGGGTTATAGGTCATTTTAAATTCTTCCTGCAATTCCCAGTTGCTGAGTTCGCCAAAGATGTACACATCACCGGGGAGTGGGGTGGGCGATTCCAAAAAGAAATCCACCAAGGCATAGTCTGCACTCAGATGCACGTCTTTTACATCCAACCGTCGTACTACGTACATGCCATTGATGTCGTCCCAATAAACATAGCGACTCCGTGCGCGAATGGGGTCGACGGCCAGAAAGACGTTAAAAATGGAATCGATGTCAATTTTTCGGATATTTTGGGTGAGTACCATTAAATTTTTGGTGTCGAAAAAACGGAACTCATTTCCGCCCGGAAAACTGTTCATCTGGTCTTGTTCGTAAATCAACTGTTCGTTGCTAATAAACTGTGGTTTTAAATCGGTGATGACTTTTCTCCAGTCTTGGTTTTGCATGACGGTGATATGTAAATCACGCTGTGGATCGGGGACCACGTAACCGGGGTGGTTCACGCGGAAATGCACCTGCTGATGTGTGTCCATGCGGTCAACTTGCGTTGGGCGTCTCACCAAGCCTTCTACGCTGGTAAAGCTTTCATAGACCATAAATCTGCGGGTCAAAACGGGATATTCCGCGCCTTTTTCAAAAATAACCAAGAGGTAATTGCCGCTTATTGTAAAGCGCATGTCGCGGTTGGGCAGTCTCAGTCGATAATGGGTAAAGGGTACAAAAGTGTTGAAGGAATAATCAAAATCTTCCATGAAGTATTCCTGATATCCATCGATGTAGTCTGATTTGACGAGATTGGAGGGCGTCCAATCTGCATTGCAGTGAATGATGGTGTAGTGATAGTTGGCTGCGCCCTCGTACATATCGTCAAAGTGCAACTCGAGATTGCCGCCACCGAGCCTTACGATGGGGAGCCCCATTGGGTCTCTGGTAGGATACATTCTGACGGTTCGAATGCCGTCGTAGTATACTTTGTTGGTCATTTCAAATTTTTCAACATCAAACTCAAATGCTTTGAGAGGTAATACCAACAAGACAAAAAAGGAGAATAAAATAAAACGTTGCATAAGCTTGTATTCGCGCTGTAAAAAAAATAATAGCACAAAAGTACAGCCAAAATACATGCCGAAATGGTTGGATGTTTTGCCCTATTTTAGCCGAATCATTGTGTGTGTATGTCACAGCGTCAATCATTGGTTTACCTCATAGTGAAAACCTTCATTTTTAGGCCATTTAAAAAGTCAACATTAATCAATGCAACAATGAGATATTGTTTCTTTTTACTGTTATTTGTTCCGAGTCTGATCTTTGCGCAAAAAAAAGAGAAGCAGGAAAAGATTGTCTACTTTACCGATAGCGAGGTCAAGCGTTCGCGTATTTCTCTGGCCACCGATGGAGCTGGATTTTACAGCAACCGAAACCGACTGGGGCAGGGTTTTAATCCCGGAGGCGCAGCCGGAGACGAAGAGCCTTCGACCAACGGAACATTTGCTTGGAATGCCGGTGGACACATCATTTTTAGCTTGAACCGCTCACTCGAACTTTGGACCGGGGTGGTTTACGCCACTGCGGGTTGGACCGATAGACACTATGATTTCAACGATATGCGCACCACCATGCGCGCCAATTTGGAATACATCAATGTACCCATTCAATTTAGTTTTCATAGTGCCATCAACGAAATACTCGACTTGGAAGTGCTCCCTATGTTAGAAGTGAATATTTTGTCTGCCTACGATGAAGCGGTTTACGACCGAAGCAGTGATGTTTTACTTAACACCACCAATTTGGCCGCAGATCCCGATGCCCGACGCATCAACTACACCATTGGGTTGTCCATCAGTGCCAATTTCAAATTTGCCGACAACTGGTCGGTTTATACCCGTCCATTTTTTCACTATATGCTCAACTCGCTCATCGACGACTCAGATCGTCCGCGTGACGTGTTGATTGGCGCCGGATTGGGCGTTGGATTGCGCTATAAGTTTAATTGATTTTCCACAAAGATTCCTCATGATTAACAGACCACAAACCCTAGGAGAATTCATCATCGATCATCAACGCGATTTTAACTACGCTTCGGGCGAGTTGTCGCAATTACTCAGTAGTATTCGCTTGGCCTCAAAAATCGTGACCCGCGAAATCCGCAAGGCCGGTTTGACCGATATCTTGGGCGCCTCCGGTGTGGAAAACGTTCAGGGTGAGGTGCAGATGAAACTCGACGATGTGGCCAATGAGATTTTTCTCAAGGCTTTGAAAAACCGAGGCATTATCTGCGGTTTGGCCTCCGAAGAAATGGATAGCTACATCATTTTTGACGAAGAAAAACACGCGGAAAGCAAATACGTGGTTCTCATCGATCCACTGGATGGATCATCAAATATCGACGTGAATGTGTCTGTGGGTACCATCTTTAGCATTTATCGCCGGGTAACTCCGGTAGGACAGCCGGCAGAGCTCAAGGATTTTCTCCAGCCGGGAAATCAGCAGGTCGCTGCGGGATATGTGGTGTACGGTTCTTCTACCATGTTGGTGTATACGACGGGCAACGGTGTCAACGGATTTACCCTTGAGCCTTCCATTGGGACTTTCCAACTCAGTCACCCCAATATGCAAATACCGGTAGACGGAAAAATTTACTCGGTAAATACAGGTAATTACCTCAAATTCCCCGATGGGGTAAAGGCCTATATCGACTACTGTCAGGACAAAGACCCCAATACCAATCGTCCGTACACCGGGAGGTATATTGGTTCCTTGGTTAGCGACTTCCACCGCAACTTACTAAAAGGCGGGATTTATTTTTATCCCGAAGGAACGAATGCTCCGAATGGTAAGCTACGCTTGTTGTACGAGTGTAACCCCTTGGCATTTATGGCCGAACAAGCGGGTGGGCTAGCCACAGACGGACGCCAACGCATCCTCGACATCCAACCCGATGAACTGCACCAACGTGTACCGTTTTTTGTTGGGTCTAGGAATATGGTGGAGAAGGCGATGACGTTTATGTCGTCTAAGCAATAAAAGAAACTTTGAGAATTAGCGGGAAAACCGCCTGTTTATACGCCACCACCACCTCCCCAGTCGTCCAAGCCACTTCCAGCGGTTTACCAGTAATTCAAGCCGACTGATGTTTTCTTTTGAGGTGGGCGTGTGATAGGCTTTTAATGAACCAAAATCATCTGATAATTCACGGTAGTGCCGCCACTCTTGATGGTATGGACTGACGGAATCCCATGGTTTTGGGCTTCCTACCACGTGGAGAATTACCGCATCCTTGTCATTTTTACGGGGAATAAACCAATCGTGAACGTACATGTCGTTATAGGCATAGGGCAAAGGTGTCCACTGCTTTTGAAAGTGGATATTCAAGACTGCTTGCTCCGGGAAATACGCCAATCCGTGAATGTTA
>PXCF01000024.1 GCA_003566715.1 Cryomorphaceae bacterium
CTACGCACGTGCGCTCCGCTACGTCAAGCAAATGCGCATTGAGTTGGAAGGCTTACTCAAAGCCCCATCAACCAACGAATCCGACATTCGTCAGCTGGTTCACAAAATCAAGCTCACCCTGCGTCGACTGCAGAGACGCTTTAGCAAAACCCAACTTCGCCATGCGCTTGGTGGACTGGCTGTGATCTTCGGACTAGTAGCTGCGCAAGAAGTTAACGCGCAAACCTTTGCACCTGGTGTTACCAATCCCTTTGGCTTAACACCTTCATTTGCACTCAACCTCCCTACGCTCGTCGATATTGATGGAGATGGCGATTTAGACATGGTTATTTTAGAGGACTACGGCGTGGTTAATTTCTATCAAAATACTGGGAATGCAACCAACCCTCAGTTTGCTGCACCGGTAAATCCGGGATGGGTTCCGGATACAACATTAATCGATGTCGCCTTTGGTGATATGGATGGTGATGGAGATTACGACATTATTGGGATTTCGTATTATGGCGATGTTTATTATTACCAAAATACCGGATCAGCTACCAATCCGCAATTTGCACCTGCTATAATCAATCCGTTTAACATCAATTCAACACCAATTTCCGGCATTGGTTTTCCAATGTTGGTAGATATTGACGGTGATGGTGACTTGGATTTATTTGTATCGGAATATTATGGAGGTATTTTATTTTATGAAAATACCGGCACAGCCTCTTCTCCGAATTTTAACACAACAGTAACCGTTGACCCCTTTGGTATTGTAACGTCTAACAATTTTGGGATAGCCACATTTGCTGACTTAGATGGTGATGGTGATAGCGACTTACTGGTTGCAGAGCTTTATGGCAGCATAAAGTATTTCGAAAATACCGGAACAGCTAATAATCCTCAATTTGCAGCGGCACAAAACAACCCATTTATGTTTACTGGGGCGAGTCTTTTAAACAAGTTTACCGCAGGTGACATAGATGATGATGGGGACATTGACTTATTTATGGGCATCGATGGCTTTACGACAATGGGATACAACGCCAACACCATCTTTTTCGAAAACACCTCACCCACCAGCAGCACCGAAGCGTTTAAACAATTTAAGCTAACCGTTTCCCCCAATCCAACCACGGATATGGTACACATAGAAACCGATGCTCCAATAAAATCCGTTCGCATTACCAATATGGACGGAAAAGTCATTCGCGAGGAAAACAGCAAGGATGTATCTCTTGGCAACCTGCCGGCCGGCGTGTATTTTTTCACCATTGTGGATGAGAACAATGCCGAGCGCAGGGAACGGGTGATTAAGCAGTAATTCTTTACCTTTTGGAAACGTAGCGTAAGTAATAATTGATATTTCGCTACGTTTCTATAAGTAGAGCAATAAATTCTACTTTCACTTTTTAAATCTACAATCATGAAAACCAACGCTACCTCACAAGACACATTTGCCAAAAAGTCAGATCACCAATCGTTAAGTGTACTGAAAGCATTCCTTCCAGTATTATTTATTAGTTTCGGGCTATCAGTCAATGCCCAAAGCTTTGCACCAGGCATTGTCAATCCTTTCGGATTATCGCCGGTTAATACGTTAAACTACCCCATTTTAATTGATATTGATGGCGATGGTGACTTAGACATAATAAGTACGGAAATATTTGGCCAGCTGGTATTCTTTGAGAACACTGGGACAGCTAATAACCCTCAGTTTTCCGCACCTATTCGTCCGAATTGGAAAAGCGATACACTAATCGTCACCTTTGGGGATATTGATGGCGATGGCGATTACGATATGATAGGCGTAAACGCCGGTGGCAACGTTTACTTTTACGAAAACATCGGATCATCTACCAGCCCTCAATTTGCGAATGCTGTTATTAATCCCTACAACATCGACAACAGCGTACTTTCTCAAGGTTTCTTTGAACTTGTAGACTTAGATGGAGATGGCGATCTCGATATATTTGCCGGGTTGACAAATGGTAGTTTCTATTATTTTGAAAACATTGGATCGGCAAATGCGCCCGATTTTGGAAGCACGCCTGTTCTCAATCCATTTGGTTTAGATTCTTTTGCCAGCAACAGAATACCAACCTTCATAGATATTGACGACGATGGGGATTATGATTTACTGGCAAACACCGTTTTCGGAGAGTTGTATTACTACGAAAATATCGGCTCCGGTACCAGTCCACAGTTTGGTCCCAGACAAATTGATCCGTTCAACCTATCTATCCCCAATGGCCTATCTAAGTTTGGTAAAGGAGATATTGACAACGACGGGGATGTGGATCTTTTTTTAGGTGCTATGAATATCAGCGTTCCTGATTCTGCCCAATTCATATACTTTGAAAATCAAATGTTCAACGTCAGTGTCAAAAGATTTTTCGAAACCTCATTAAAGATATTCCCCAACCCAACCACCGACTTGGTGCACATTGAAATTGATGCCCCAATAAAATCTGTTCGCATTACCAATTTAGAGGGAAAAGTACTGCAAGAGGAAAACAGCAAGAATGTTTCTCTTGGCAACCTCCCTGCCGGCGTGTACTTTATCACCGTTGTGGATGAAAATAATGTCGGGCGCAGAGAACGGGTGATCAAGCAATAAAAAACATTCAAAGTAAAAACCGCGACACACTGCGGTTTTATTTTTGAAAAAAATGTAAAGCTTGCTTGTCTATAAGGAAAACAAACTTTACATTTGCTAAAAAAAAATGAAGACCAAATATCTATTACCAAGCAGATTTAAAATGCCGGGCTGGATACTATTCTCCATTGGCATACTGTTAGCCATCAGCTATGCCATATCTCCTTTTGATTTTGAAGTGGGTAAGTTTAAAACATTTGCTATTGTTTCTGATGAGGCTCTTTTTGAATACCAATGGTTTCAATTAATAAGCACCAATCCCGCTGATGAAATCACCTTAATACTGTTAATCATTGGAGGGTTATTTGTGTGCTTTGCCAAAGAAAAAGACGAAGACGAATATATCGGCAAACTTAGGTTGGAGTCACTGGTTTGGGCAACTTACGTCAATTACGCCATTCTATTACTTGCCGTGATTTTTGTTTACGGCATGGCCTTTTTGAATGTCATGATGGCCAATATGTTTACCTTGATCTTATTTTTTATGATTCGTTTTCACTGGGTGCTTTACAAATCTCGTCAAAACCTTTCTGCGCATGAGGAATAACCTTAAAGTGTGGCGTGCAAAGAGAGGATATACACAAGATGGTTTAGCCAAAGCAGTAAACGTATCACGGCAATCCATCAATGCCATTGAAGCCGGTAGATACGAACCCTCAACTGCGTTGGCTCTTAAAATAGCTCAGATATTAAAAACAACGGTAGAGGAGATTTTTACCCTTGAAGACGGTGATTGGAAAAAGTAAATCTCATATGTCTTAAGTGGGTTACCCCACCTCCTGCTTTAACTGGTCCATCACCACAAAAATCTGTGCAAACGAGCACGTGTCTCCGAGAGCTGCTTTTACCTCTTTGGCACCTGACTCATCGGGCAGTTGTTCAATGGCTTGTGTAATCTGTTTGTAAAGCGCCTCATCTACAAGCGTCTCTACAGGTAAATCGCCCTGATTGATGAGTCGGCGAAAATGGCCCTCAATGGTACTACTGGCCAATTCGCGCTTTTTGGCAATTTCTTCTATTGACATCCCTTCCAAAGCCATAACCAATGTCTCTTTGTAGGTTGCACCCACTTCTTTCTTAGGCTTTTTCTTTTTCAATATCTTTTCTGCCTTTTCTAATTCTTGGGGCTTCACATAATTATCTACTGAGGTATCTTGTCTTATACTCAAAGCGCTGTCTAAAGCCTGTCCCTTCATCATAGCCTCCAACATTCCGGATGTACGCTTTAGATCATTGCCCATTTGCTGTACGACAACCAGCAACTGTTTCATTTCTTCCAGTAGACGCTTGGTAGCTTTTTCTCCAGACAATCGCTCCAACTCTTTTACCAGTGGTGCGTACAAGCTATTCTTTTGTAGATTTAAAAAATAAGCACCTCCATCCAGGCAGCGCTTTATCACCGAAGAATTAGGTAAGGTTGTCAACGGCCAGTTTTGATTTAGATACCCCAAAAGTTTTTTATGCACCCCATCCCAATCTGTCATAATGCGGTTTGCTTCATCTGCCCAAGTGAGCAAAGCCTCCTTATTTGTGATTTTCATGGCGGGTATGTCGCGATAAAATGGTATAAATACCACCCGGAAATTTTGAATATCGGTGGCCTCTACAACCAGATTACGGGCATATTCATTCTTTTTTAATTCCAATAGGCCGTCAAGTTCCACATCAGACTTAAAGGCGTTGAGGTAATCCGACACATCATCGTCGACCTTAACACTTTCCGGGGTAATGCGCGACTGCAAAACCAAGCCTTCTAAGCATGTCAACCGACTTAGGGCCACATAAACCTGTCCGGGTGCAAACGACGCACCCGCATCGATGATGGCCCGGTCGAAGGTTAAGCCCTGACTCTTGTGTATGGTGATGGCCCAGGCCAAACGCAGTGGATACTGTAAAAATGAACCCATGACGTTTTCTTTGACTTTATTTTCATCGTCAACCTCAAATTTCACGTTATTCCACTGCATGGGCTCCACAAAAACATCATCCGATCCATCGGAGAAAGAAACACGAATGCCCTCCTCATTGATGGCATCAACAATACCAATCTTTCCGTTGTAATAACGTCGATCATCCCCGGTATCGTTGCGAACAAACATCACTTGCGCACCCACTTTGAGTCGAAGCTGCACATCGGCGGGATAGCTATGCTCCGGGAAGTCCCCTTTTACTACGGCGGCCAAATCTATGGCATCGCCTTTTAGCTCGTTTAGTCGTTTGGCATTAATGGCATCTGCCTGTTGATTGTGCGAACACAGAGTGATGTACTGCTCATCTTCGTCGGGTGAAAAATCAGGCCTATAACGCGATTCAAGCAAAGCAATATCGTCGTTATTGACCTGCTTATTGCGGAGTCTGTTGAGCAGACCAACAAATTCTTCGTCGCGTTGACGATAAACAGTTTTAAGCTCCAAATTCACACAGTCTACCTCTTTCATCACATGCGCATCGAAGAAATATGGTGACCGATAATATTGTTTTAGAATATTCCATTCGTTTTGCTTGACCACCGGGGAAAGCTGTCGAAGATCACCAATCAAAAGCACTTGTATACCTCCAAATGGTCGTTGAACGCGTTTAACTGAGCGCAATGTTCGATCGATGGCGTCCATCATATCGGCACGCACCATAGAAACCTCATCGATGATAAGCAGCTCTAAACGCTGCAAAAGACGGCGCTTGGCTTTACTAATGCGAACATTGCGCATCAAAGTGCGACGGTTACGCCAATCAATGTAATCGGGAACACCTGTTGGAACATTATCTATTGGCAAATACGGACCAAAGGGCAATTGAAACAGAGAATGCAGTGTCACCCCTCCCGCGTTCATAGCGGCCACGCCCGTAGGTGCAGCAACGACCTGTTGTTTGGGAATAGAGGGGACCACTGTTTTTAAAAAAGTGGTCTTTCCGGTACCGGCTTTTCCTGTTAAAAAAACCGACACGCCTGTAAAACGAAGATAATTTTCTGCCAATTGGTGTGCTGGAGTCATGAATAAAATATTGTTTCGCGTTACAAATATACCATTAAAATATGGGGATGGTGGGATGTTAAAATGGGAAAGAAAAGGGGCAAGCGCACGGCTTGCCCCAACATAATTAACCTGCCTTTTTGCGAAGCAACATAAAATCATTTACTTCGACTTCGATAAGGTTAACGTCCTCTCCTTCTTTATTTTTAAAGGAATTGGTAACTAGGCGACCTTCTACGGCTATTTCGGTGCCGGTTTCGGTTAGGTTGGTGATATTTTCGGCCAACTTCCCCCAAGCTTTCAAGCGGTGCCAGTGGGTTTCTTTAACCTTTTCACCGTTGGCATTGGTACGATAATCATTGGTGGCAATTCTAAAAACAGCCAACTTGTTGCCACTTTCAAACTCGCGGATTTCCGGTTTGGCGCCTAAGTTACCAATGAGTGTTACTTTGTTTCTAATACTTCTCATGATACAATAAATTAAAATTAAACAATACGTCAGATGTTTCACTCTAACCATTGCAAATGTATTTGTATTTATAAGAATTAACCGGGTACAAAACAATTACAAACGACAAAAAATATTTGTAAGCAATTGTTTACATATATATATTTGCATTAAAAAAATTATGGAAAACAAGAAAACTTGCCAGCATTGTGAGGCGCCTATCAAAGGTCGTTCAGACAAAAAATTTTGTGATGACTACTGTAGAAACAGCTACAACAATGAGCGCTTAAGGGTACGCACCAATACAATGAGAAACATTGAGTACGCGCTGAGAAGAAATCGAAAAATTCTTGAGCGTATTTGGGAAAACACCAAAGGCAAAAGCCACCGCGATGTCCTGTTGAGCAATGGATTCAACTTCATGTACATGACGCATATGAATGACAAGCAACCATGCATTTACGACTTCAGTTACTCTTTGGAAAAAAATGGAGAGGTGGTGGTTAAGCGCCTAAAGGCTAATCCTTTTCGCTAAACTTAAAGAGAAACTCTTTCTCCTCCTTGGAAAGACTGTCGTATCCGGAGCGACCAATTTTATCTAAAATATCATCCATACGCTGTTGATCAGAAACACGCTGAGCCGTGCTACGTGTTTGTCGGCCGTAGGCAGTTTTAGTGGCCGGTTGCTTTTGTTTGTGTACGGTTTTCATCTTAGGTCGCTTACGACCTTTAACCCAGTCCTCCAGCTTATCAACCACATCCATAATGCCTTCAGTCCAGTCGTTCCCTTTCAACAAGGCCTGAACGTACATGTATCCAAAAATAGCGCCGCCAAGATGCGCAATGTGGCCTCCGGGATTGCTTTGCAAACCTCTAAGCGCCAACAAATCCATCAATACAGCTATAACGGCGATGATCCATAAGCGTACGCGCAAGACAAAGAAAAGTTGTACCGGGAAATTTGGACGATAAGTAGCAATCGCAACAACTATGGCCATTACACTGGCAGATGCACCACGAGCATTGCTAATGGCAACCACATCGGAAAATGCCGGTGCCAAATTAAAAATCAACACGTAAAGAAAGCCACCTACTAAACCACCCCAGAGATATAGCCCAAGTAATCGACGGCTGCCGAGAAACTCCCTAAACAACATTCCGGCAAAGTAAAGCCAAAGCATATTGAAGAGGATATGCATAAACCCTTGATGTAAAAACATGTAGCTTACAAACGTCCAGGGACGGGTGAGCAATTTTAATCCATCGGTGGGAAGTGCGGTAAAATCAATAAAGAAGTTGGTCAACCCAACACCCGTCAACGCACTAAATATATCCAAAACAATAACCAAAAGAAAAATACCTACATTGATGAATATTAAGCGTGTAAGTACGTCACTTTGCTTAAAGAGATCAATTGGATTATTGGTAGTCATATTGCTTAAACGTAAAAACGTGGGTCGTTGTTTTTCCAGTACTTAATTAAAATAAAACCAAACAACATACCACCTAGATGCGCAAGGTGGGCAATATTGCTTGAAGGGTCATTGGCCAAACCATTGATCAACTCTAAAGCGCCAATCGCGCCAACAAAGTACTTGGCCTTAATGGGAAACAAAAAGTAAAGATAAATACGCTGGTTGGGAAATGTCATACCAAAGGCCAATAAAATTCCAAAAACGGCACCCGAAGCACCAACCGTAGGCATGCCGTAAATGGCAGCCAGTTGCCTAAGTTTTTCTAATCCGTGTGCTCCTCCAATTCCTGAAGAGGTTGCGTATCCTGTTTGCATCATTTGACTGATATCGCCTTTACTGTAGCCCATTTGCAACAATTCGTTTAAAATGGACTGCGCCTCTAAGTACTGTACACCCAAGTGAAGAAACGCCGCGCCAAAACCAGTAATGAGATAGTAAACCAAAAACCGCTTTCCTCCCCAAATATTCTCCAGCGCCGTTCCAAACATCCACAACGCAAACATATTTAAGAAAATATGTCCAAAGTTACCGTGCATGAACATGTGGGTTACGATTTGGTAAGGACTGAAATTATTACTTCCCGGCACATACACACCCAGCAAACGAATGAGATTGATGCCAAATGTGCTGTCAAACACGATGGTGGCCAAGAAAAACAATCCGTTGATGATCAAAAGATTTTTAATCACCTCGGGCAACATACTAAAACGGGTCGATTGCAGCATTTATTGAAATATTTTTTCTAATTCGTCAATTCTCAAATTGTGCATAATGGGTTTGCCGTGCAAAGATAGTTGTGGTTCGTCGCAGCGCAACAAATCTCTAACAAGGCTTTGAAGCTCCGGTTCTGAAAGTCCGGCAACATTTCGCAAAGCACCGTTTTTTGCCAGATTTTTAATCAGTGTACGTTGAAAACGGGTTTCGTCTATCTGGTCGCTTTCACTCACATCGCGCAACAATTCTTCCACGATATTGGGAATGGATGATTCGCTTATGTGCACAGGCAAGCCAAAAAACTGAATGTTGTTGTCCACGTCGACATCAACATCAAAACCTACTGATACCAGCACCGGCAACCAAGGTTCCAACCGTTGACGCTCTGCCAAACTCAACTGCACTGACTGCGGAAAAAGCAGCTGCTGAGATGGCGCGGTGGAGGCGTGCATGGTCTTCATTAGGGATTCGTAAAGTATGCGCTCATGGGCGCGACGAGGATGAATCAGGCGTATGCCGTCTGACTGCATTTGCACGATGTATTTATTGGCCAAAACGTAAATGGCTTCCGAGGTTGACTCTTCCTCATCTTGCCACAAATTGGGGTGTTTGGTTTCGGGCACCTGCGCATCGGGAACCATAAGTGACTCCCACCCATCGATGTTCTTATCGCGCTCTCTACCCGTGAATGAAGCTGCCATAGATGGAGAACCACCGGCGGGGTTTGCATTGGCAAATGGATTATAATCTTTATTGACCTTAATCGTGGGCTGTTGTGGCACCACTTCTTTGGGCATTGATGGAAGGGTAAACGCATGTCCGACTTCAAAATCCAACGAAGGAGCCACGTTATGCTTGCCCAAACTGTGTTTTACCGCCGAAGCCAGTACCGAGAAAATCATATTTTCGTCGTTGAACTGAATCTCCGTTTTGGTGGGATGAATATTGACATCAATCGTTGCCGGGTCGACATTGATGAAAATAAAATAAGGCGGATAAGTACCTTGAGGCAGTAAATCTTCGTAGGCCCGCATCACCGCGTAGTGCATTTTTTGGTAGCGAATAAAACGGTTATTTACAAAAAAGAACTGCTCTCCCCTCCGCTTTTTCGCCGCATCGGGCTTTCCGGTAAATCCGGTGAAACGCACGTGTTCGGTGGTTTCGTCTACGGGCACCAGCTTATCGTCGATTTTTTTACCGAAAATACCGATGATGCGCTGCTTTAAACTCCCCGGATGCAGGTGAAACAACATGGTGTTGTTGTGGTAAAACCTAAACGCCACGTCGGTATGCGCCAAAGCCACCCGCTGAAACTCATCGGTGATGTGGTTGAGCTCTACGCTGTCGGACTTCAAAAACTGGCGTCTGGCGGGAATGTTATAAAACAGGTTTTTCACCTCAATGGACGTACCTACCGGATGCGCCTCTTGTCCGAAATCCACTACCTTGCCACCTTCGATGTGCAAGCTATGGGCAGCGGCATCTTCATTCATTCGGGTAAGACAGCGCACATGGGCAACTGCCGCAATTGAAGCCAATGCCTCACCGCGAAAGCCCTTGGTGGTCAGCTGAAATAAATCAGCTGCGTCTTTGATTTTTGAGGTTGCGTGACGCTCAAAAGCCATACGCACATCCGTTTGGGTCATTCCCACGCCGTTGTCAATCACCTGAACATGCGTTTTACCCGCATCTTTTACAATCAACTGTATATCGGTTGCCCCCGCATCTACGGCGTTCTCTAGCAGTTCTTTCACCACCGAAGCCGGTCGCTGAACCACCTCACCGGCGGCGATTTGATTAGCGACATGATCGGGCAACTGTCGAATGACATCCATCATTTGAATATTTTAAAACAACAACCACCAGCTCACCATAGCCAGTAAGATGATGATTAGTATTAATGTTAAATTGGAGTTCCCTTTACTGCGCTGCGTTGTACGCAGACGACTCCACTTTTTTTGGAGTTCCACACGAACCTCCTCGTTTTGTAGCTCTCTGCCTGCCAACCTTTTCGCACGCTCTTCCTTCCTCTCTTTATCTTCATCGAAATAGAGTGGCTTGTAATCAAAACCTTTGGGGGGCTTTGTTTTGAACATTCCAAAACGCTTCAGCGACATATATCCAGTTTTACCAAAGTTCGACTTCTGTAGCCCCGTGACCATATTTTTGGTAAGAGGCGTCATAATATTGTAAACGATCATATCCGTCGAGAAGTTTTATCAGCTCTTTGCGCAAGATGCCCTGCCCAATGCCGTGAATCAACACCACACGTCGAATATTTTTCTTGCGCGCATTTTCGATTGCCTGACGAGCATGAAACAACTGCACATCGAGAATCTTTTCCTTGGATATCAATCGCTCGTTATCTACCAAGTTATGAATATGCAAATCAATCTCCATGGTACTGAGCTTTGGAGTGAACGTTTCCGATTTACTCACCCGAATTACTTCTTGGTCTTTGGGGCGAATGGTTTGTCGTTCCAAATGTTGAGACAAAACATCGTCTTCCACCACAATCAACTCTTCGGAAGGATACCACTCGTCGAAGCCATCGCTGCGCAAAACACAAACGAGATTGCCTTCAACGGACAATACCTCGGCTTCTCCAACGTCATTTAAAAAGCGAACCCGCTGCCCCTTCGCAAATTGCATATTTCATCTTTTAAAACACAAAAGTACGCAGAAAATATTCGCCATTTTTCAATTTTACCCGCAAGTCTGACAGTTAGCCACGCCAGATTGTCACCCCATCACAAAACACTGAACTCCAAATAAAAACACCAAAAAAAAGTTGACAATTACAACTTTTTTTTTGAAAAAGCCAGTCGCGCATGAATCTTGGACATATCAATCCAGCTATGGCTAAAACACCACATCGGTACAAATTATTTCTTTTTTCAACCAAAAGACATTGGTTACGAATCAACGGTGTCTTTTCAAGGCTTAAAGAATCTGGTTTGTGTGTCAAGCAAACCTGTCCATGGCTTCATATTTCACCAATCAAAATTAAAAAATTTCAATGAAATTATTACTCATTGGCGCCGGTAACATGGGGCTTACATACACGCAAGGGATGGCGCAATCGGGTTGGTTTAACCGCAAAAAACCAATGGTTTACGACATTAACCCTCAACTCATTGCCCGTTTAAAAAAGGAAGGAACATTTGACGTGCACGAAAATCTAGAGACCTGTCTACCCAATGCAGACATCGTTTTCATTGCCGTCAAACCTTATCACGCTGAGGAGCTTTTCACCAACATCAGGGACATGATAAACGAGCAACAGATTTTTGTGAGCCTAATGGCCGGTGTTACCATCGACTATATCAAAGATCAAATGGGCGCCAAAAAAGTTGTGCGCACCATGCCCAACCTACCTGCAAAAATTGGAAAAGGAATCACATCCTATACCGCCTCTAAAGAAGTGACGCGCATTGAGCTGATTACCGTAAGAAGTTTGCTCGACACCACAGGTGAGTCCATTCACGTAGACGATGAAACGTTCATCGATAAATCTACGGGCATTTCCGGTTCCGGACCAGCATATGTCTTTTACTTTATGCAGTCCATGCTAGAAGCAGCTTTAAAAATGGGATTTTCGGAACACGATTCAAAAGTATTGGTAAGCAACACCTTTGAAGGCGCCGTTGAGTTGTTTCATCAATCGGACTTATCCCCCACTACTTGGATGAAACGCGTGGCATCTAAAGGCGGTACCACTCAGGCTGCTTTGGACTCTATGGAAGACAACAACATTAAAGCGTTGATAGAAGAAGCGGCATACGCCGCGTTTAATCGCGCTGTAGAACTTGGAAAAGAAAACAACAAATAATGGAACACTTTGAAAAACGAATCGTCGTTAAGGTTGGCACCAATGTCATGACCAACCGCAACAACCGCATTGTAGGTCCTGTTTTAAGAAACCTCATTCGTCAAATTTCTTGGCTTTATGAGCGAGATACCATTACGGCATTGGTATCTTCCGGTTCTGCCATTGCGGGAAAAGAAGTGTTGGGTGAATGCTCCGCAGCAGATGAAACCACGCGCCGACAGATATACTCATCCGTTGGACAACCTCGGCTGATGCGTCACTACTACTCCATGTTTCACGACATTGGTATGCGATGCGCTCAAGTATTGGCTACTAAAAGGGACTTTTCTGCCGGTGAATACCGCGACAACATGACCAATTGCTATGAAGCGCTCATCAATGAAGGCATTATTCCCATTGCCAACGAAGACGACACCGTGTCTTTGACCAATTCCATGTTTACCGACAATGACGAATTAGCAAGTCTTGTGGCAGAGCTCATCGGCGCTGACATGTTGATTTTACTCACGGATATCGATGGTGTTTTCAATGGCCATCCCGACGATGAGAATTCAACATTAATCAGTCACGTAAACGTAGATCAAGACGTCGAACAATACGTTAAAGCTTCAAACAAGGCCTTCGGTGAAGGTCGTGGCGGCATGAAGTCAAAAATCAAAGTGGCGAAAAAAGCAGCCAAAAACGGGATCCCCACCTACATAGCCAACGGCAAGGATGAAAACATCATCATCGATATTGTCAATGGCGTACAAAAAGGGACTTTGATCACCGATGATTCTATTAACAAATAAATACAACCACATGACTTTACTTAACAGCAACACAAAGGACAACGTACTAAATAGCATGATGCGCTTATTAAACAAGCGAAAAGACGACATCATTGCAGCCAACAAACGCGACTTGGAGGCGTTCAACCGTGATGACCAAGCACTTTACGACCGATTGGTTGTCGACAGCTCCAAAGTTGACGGTATGATTCAAGCCATTCAAGAAGTGAAAGACCAAGATGATCCCGTAGGAAGGGAGATTTCTCAAGTAAAACTAGACAATGGCCTTGACATCATCAACAAAACCGACCCCTTTGGCACCATCATGATCATTTATGAAAGTCGCCCTGATGTAACCATTGAAGCCGCCGTGCTGGCATTTAAGGCCAACAACAAAATTTTACTTAAAGGCGGAAAAGAAGCGACGCACAGCAACCGTATTTTGGTTGAACTTTGGCACGACGCGTTAAAAGAAAACAAGCTATCAACCGACTGGATTGCCATGCTGGAAATGAACCGCGAAGAGACCCAAGATTTTTTGAAAAATCCATCACAAAAACTTGACTTGATTGTACCCCGAGGAGGCGAACGACTCATTGACTTTGTGAAACAACACGCGCGATGTGCCGTACTCATCTCCGGTAGAGGAAACAACTTTTTATATGTTTCACCACACGCCGATTGGAAAAAGACCATCAACGTCGTAATCAACGCCAAAACGGATAAGATTTCTGGCTGCAACGCCCTCGACAAGGTATTGATTGACAAAAATATAAACAATTTCGAGGCACGCGTGCAAGAGCTTAGCGATGTCCTAGAAGGCGTTGGCGTTGAAGTAATTGCCGACGAATACACCCAAAGCATTCTCAAAGGAAAAGAACGCATTGAGCAGGAATCTACCTGGAAGGAAGAATTTTTAGCCATGAAAATTGTCATCGGTGCCATTGACGGCATTGATGAAGCCATTGCCAAAATCAACAAGTACTCCGGGCATCATTCAAGCGTTATAATGACAAATAATAACGACGAAGCGCAAACGTTTATGGAACAAGTCGACAGCGCAGCGGTTTATCAAAATGCCTCATCGCGTTTTACCGATGGCGGACAAATGGGCGTTGGTGCTGAATTGGCCATTAGCACCGATAAGTTGCACCATCGCGGACCATTAGGACTGAAACAATTGGTGACCAATAAGTATTATGTTTACGGAAACGGACAAGTGAGAGAATGATGATTTTTGTTTTATGGGATTGAAAGACCAAATGGGGAGAGACATTGCGCTTGGGGCTAAACCCAAGCGCATTGTTTCGCTGGTGCCTTCTCAGACACAACTGTTGGCCGACCTCGGTCTCGACAAGGAAGTCGTGGGCATTACCAAGTTTTGTGTGCACCCAAGAGGCTGGCGTCGAAACAAAACCGTCATTGGAGGCACCAAAGACCCTAAGATTGACCTCATCAAGTCCCTGAACCCCGACTTCATTATCGCCAATAAAGAGGAAAATAAACGCAAAGATATCGAGCAGCTGATAGCGGTTTGTCCGGTTTACGTAAGCGATGTGAAGACGCTGGACGACAATCTATCCATGATTGAAGATCTTGGGGAAATTTGCGATACCAAAAAGGCCGCTTCAAAACTGATCTCTGACATCAAAACAGCTTTTACTACCCTTTCTCCTTCGCCAAACAATCGACCAAGGGTGTTGTATTTTATTTGGAAAAACCCCTGGATGGTAGCCGGCAACGACACCTTTATACACCAAATGCTCAATGCTTGTGGTATGGAAAATGTTATCGATCAAGGGCGGTACCCGGAAATTGATGAAGCGACCATCAAAGCGCTTGACCCGGATTACGTATTCTTATCCAGCGAACCTTTCCCCTTCAAAGCCAAACATCTGCATGAACTCCATCGACTGGCACCGAACGCTGTTATCCAACTTGTCAACGGGGAGTACTTCTCATGGTACGGCAGTATGGTGAAACATTCGCCTGCCTACTTCCGAGGTTTGAGGTCATAAACTTGCAAGGCCGACCTTTGGTTTGTAAATTGCGCTTTTAATGGCTTATACAAGCATTGCTATTGAATATTCTAGCGCATATTTTTGAAATCGATTACTTATGAATTTGCATCACCTGCACAAAAAAAATCAGTCGGAATGGGTATTTACCGAATCTGAACTGGTTGATTTCCTGTTTACCCACCTCGAACAATACGGCGACCCACGTGAAGACATACAAGCCTGTTTAGACTTTGCCTTAGAAAGGAATAGCGGACTGGGCGGTTTTGTTATAGTTGCCGAAGAAGACAAACAAATATTAGGACTCACCATCATCAATCACACGGGTATGAAGAGATATATTCCTTCCAACATACTGGTCTACATCGCTGTTGACAACCAAGCCCGTGGTCGTGGGATAGGCCGAAAAATCATGGAGACAGCGTTACCGCTGTGTCAAGGCGGAGTGGCTCTGCACGTTGAGCCCGACAATCCGGCCAAACACCTCTACGAGAATATTGGCTTTACCAACAAATACCTCGAAATGCGATGGAATCCGCAAAACTAAGCTCTGAAAACATCGCACTATTGACTGACCTTAGGCGCGAACTACACCGTCATCCAGAGGTTAGCCATAAAGAAAACGATACAGCCGAGCGACTTGTTGAATGGTCAAAAACCAATCTCCCCTCTTTTGAAGTAAAAAGCATCGAAGGAAACCACGGCGTCTTTTTTCTTTTCGACAGCGGCAAAAAAGGTAAACACTTGGTATTTCGTGCAGAGCTAGACGCCTTGCCCATTGAAGAGGACAATACAGATTTGAATTATCGCTCAAAAAACAATGGAGTGGGACACCTGTGCGGTCACGATGGCCATATGACCATGGTGTGTGGTGTAGGATTAATGATTGAAAACGAACCGCCAAAATCCGGCAGAGTCACCCTCCTATTTCAACCTGCTGAAGAAACCGGAGAAGGTGCTGCTTTAGTGAGGAAAAGTGATGCATTCAAAGATTTAAACCCAGACGTGATTTACGCCCTACACAACCTACCCGGCCACCCCATTGGCCAAGTTATGCTGAAATCGGACAGCATGTGTTTGGCCTCTACCGGACTATGGATTCGTCTTCGAGGAAAAACCAGTCATGCCGCGGAACCCTTTGCCGGCAACTCTCCATTACGCGTCTTTTCGCCGTTGATTAATGGTCTTCAATTTGAAAAAAAAGACCCCATTCGCATTTCCACCTTGGTGCATGTTCAATTGGGAAAACCCTCATTTGGCACCACGCCTGGGAACATGGATATTGCGTTGACCATTCGTGCAGAAACCGATGAGCAACTGGATGCATTGATTGAAGACGTCATTGAGAGTTTTAGAGAAAAAGCCGAGTTGTTTGACATCCGGATGAAAACCGAACGCACGGAACACTTTGCCGCAGTCACTAATCACGAAGAGGCTGTAGAAAACATTGTACAAGCAGCCAGAAAAAAAGACCTAAAAATCAAAGAAATGGAAGTCCCTACCCTCTGGAGCGAAGACGTAGGCGAACTCATGCAAGGGATTAAAGGAGCACTGTTTTGCTTAGGCAGCGGCGAAGACACACCTGTACTCCACCACCCTACTTACAATTTCCCGGACGAACTCATTCCTATAGGCAGTGAGATGTTTTACGAAATCCTTTTAAAAGAAACCGAAAGCACATGAATGCCACCTCGCACATTGAGCTAAGCAAAAAAAATCTGCAGAAAAACTATGCCTTTATCCGGAAGTTACTCGGCAAAAAGTCTGTGCGTATATCATCGGTCGTCAAAGGGAATGCCTACGGTCACGGCATTGAAATTTTTGTACCCTTAGCCGAAGCATGTGGCATCGATCACTTCTGCGTGTTTAGCGATGACGAAGCCTATCGCGTCTATCATGCGGCCAAAAAACACCCAGACATATTAATCATGGGCGATATTGCTGCCAACGCTATAGATTGGGTGATTCAGCACCATATTGGCTTTTTCTGTTTTTCCATCGAACGACTTCAAGACGCACTAAACGCTGCAAAAAAAAGTGGGATTCCCGCACGCGTTCATCTGGAGGTAGAAACCGGACTCAATCGCACCGGACTGAATGAAAGCGAACTAAAAAAAGCTCTCATGATCATAGAAGAAAACCCGGAGCACCTGAAGATGGAAGGTCTGTGTTCTCATTTGGCCGGAGCAGAGAGCATCGCCAATTATCTCCGCATAAAAAAACAACGCAGTAAGTTTAAACGCATGGACGAAATTGTCCGTAAGGCCGGCTTTGACAATTATTGTCGTCACCTAGCCTGTTCGGCCGCACTGGTAAGGTATGCAGATACGCGCTTAGATATGGTTCGCGTAGGCATCATGCAGTACGGCTTTTGGCCTAGCCCGGAAATCTTTATCGAATACTGCGGTGGTCGTGCCTTACGCACCAGTCCGCTTAAGCGTGTCATTTCTTGGAAAACCCGTGTCATGAATGTGAAACAGGTGCAAACCGGCGAATATATTGGTTATGGCACCAGCTACATTGCCCATCAAGACATGTGTATTGCTGTGCTACCTGTTGGCTACTCACACGGCTTTTTTCGCAGTTTGAGCAACAAAGGACGCGTACTGATTAAAGGTGAGCGTGTACCTGTAGTGGGTATTGTCAACATGAACGGAACCACCGTGGATATATCCGGCATCAATGGCATCAAACCAGGAGATGAAGTGGTGATTATTGGCATTCAAGGCGAATTAGAAATCACCGTCGCCTCATTTGGAGAGTACTCGAACCAACTCAACTACGAACTACTTACCCGATTACCAGAACATATACCACGACACGTGGTTGAATAAAAACCTTATGGCCTATTTAAACATTTACAAAGACAAACTCAAACACAACTTCAAATACTTAGATCAATTGTTCACGTCAAAAAACATTGACTGGGCTGTAGTTTCTAAGTTGTTGTGTGGAAACAAAGAATTGCTCAAACTCCTCATCGATCTTGGAATCAAAGAAATTTGTGATGCACGGATTAGCAACTTGGAGAAGATAAAAAAAACAAACCCCGAAGTCAACACCGTTTACATTCGTCCACCGGCAAAACGCAGCATTTCAAAAGTTATCAGATATGCCAATGTCAGTTTTAACACCGAATACGACACCATCAAACTGCTGTCTGACGAAGCCGTTAGGCAAAATGTCACCCACCGCATCATCATTATGATTGAGCTCGGTGACTTGCGAGAGGGTGTTTTAGGGGATCAATTACTCAGCTTTTACGAGCGGGTTTTTGAATTGCCCAACATTGAAGTGGTTGGCATTGGTTCCAATCTCAACTGTATGTACGGCGTGATGCCCAGTGAAGACAAATTGATACAATTAAGTTTATACAAACAACTCATAGAGGTCAAATTCAACACCAAAATCCCTTGGGTAACTGGGGGCACCAGCGTGGTGATTCCTCTATTGCTAAAACGTCGACTACCCGCGGGTATCAATCACTTCCGCATAGGAGAAACCCTCTACTTTGGCAACAATCTGTTTACCGGGAAAACGATTAAGGGAATGAAGCCCGATGTGCTTGAATTGGTCACCGAAATCATTGAGATTCGTGAAAAACCAAAAGTTCCATTTGGTGAGTTAGAAGAAAACCCATCGGGCGAGGTATTTAAAATAAACGAAGCCGACTACGGTAAAAATGCCTACCGCGCCATTTTGGATATTGGTCTACTGGACATTTCTCCTGAATACCTGATTCCCAAAGACAAAAAACTCACCATCGCCGGTGCCTCCAGCGACATGATTATTATTGACTTAGGCGAAACCAACAGAAACTACAAGGTGGGTGATTTACTTACGTTTAAAGTCAAGTACATGGGCGCACTGAGTCTCTTGAACTCCGAGTACATTGGTAAAAAAATCACATAAAAGTCACCAAGCCAGTGGTAATGTCGTACATCGCCGCCACCATCATGATTTCGCCTGTATTTTCTTTCTCACGTAGGATGTCGCTTCGCTTGCGTATTTCATCAATACTATTCTGCACGTGAACGGTGGTCACCTTATCCACATCAGCATTACCACCTCCTCCACAACCACAACTTTCGATGGCTGGGTTTATTTTTTCCAATAACTCGGTGATGTGACCGTCTTTGACTCCTTTGCATGCACTGGTGACGGCTCCACAACTGGTATGACCAAGCACCACCACCAATTTAGAACCGGCGTATTTTACTGCGTACTCCATACTGGCCAACACATCATTATTGACCACATTACCTGCTACGCGGGTATTAAAAAAATCGCCAATGCTTTGGTCAAAAATGATGCTAGGGGATGTGCGCGAATCTATGCAACTCAAAACCACGGCAAAGGGCCATTGTCCGGAAACCAATGACGCTACCTCGTCGCGGTAATTGTGTTGTTCGCGGTAATTTTTCACGAATCGGTCATTCCCCTCCTTCAAACGGGCCAAAGCCTCTTGAGGGGTCATTTTTGCTTGTATATCGGCAGTAATCATTTTGCAATATTGAATTTAAGGCAAAATAACAACTAAATAGGTGATAAATTTGGTGACATGGGTTGCAGAAAGACGGTTGCATTAAAGTAAACGCGAAGCCTGCTTAACCATCGAAAAAGCAAAGGCCGCGCCTACACCTCTACCATCGTGTAATACGTTATCGATAATAAATGGCAGCGACGAGCGCTCAAAGGCCGGTTCATTGTATAGCGCAGACAAACGCACATAGTGTATGACTTCCGGGTGTAGAAGATAAGCGGCCGTATAAGCGGCTAAGGCCGGTAATCCGTCTAGTAATATAAACATCTGTCGTTGGGCAGCTTGTAAAATGGCTCCGGTAAGCATGGCGGTTTCGTAGCCGCCATAAAGCGTAAGATTGGTAACGACGTCATGGGAGAGCGGATGACGGTTAATGGCGCGCTGCATTTGCTTATTGATGGGTAGACGTTTTTCTGCGGTTGACACAAAGCGAATGATGGGTTGGTCGTTGAGTACCGCGATCAGCAAACGCGAGGCCTGAAGCGAACCTGACCCCGTACCGGCCAAGGCTACAGTATTACTACCCGCGTAGTAGCGTTGCTCAACCAGCGAAGCGCCGGCCGCGATGGCTGCGTGACATTCGGAGGTGGTCATCGCCGCTTCATGGATGACGTTTCTGGTTCCCGCTTGTATTTTTCTCGGTAAAAACTGCGTGCCTCGATGAATCCAGTAGTCCACCATATTGTCCATAGGTGCACGCAAACCCGCATCCACTATCCTCAATGCAAGTCCGGCATCTTTGGCAGAACGACTGATTAATGACTGCGCACTCAGCATGGCTCCACTGTCTACCTCCTCACTATCCATAAAACCGTGATCGGCTGCAAAAACCAACAAAGCCGGTTCCTGAAGTTCCGGCTTTGTGGTTTGAAATACAGTTGATAATTGAACCGCCAAATCACACAACCGTCCTGTCCAAGTGTAGGGCGCTAAATGAGCCTCAACAATGGCACGGTGTTTTTGGGGTGGTATATTGATGTTAAATCTTAGCAGACTGACTTAATTAAAAATGACAAATTAAGAATCGAGAATTGTTCCGCGAAAATAACATACAACTTACAACATAGTAGCCTAACTAAAACGATGCTCAGCTATCAGGCTTTGACAGTCAGACACTATTTAAAAGTGAAATTTCCGGGAATAATCCCAGCGGCAAAGGTATGCGACAACTGACCATTATCTGAATAGACCTTAACCTCTCCATTCGAAGCAAAATCTTTGGCGTTTGAGGCATAGACATCACCGGATGAAGGATCTACGCCCAAACCGTAAAAACTGCCGTCTACCCAAGGAGAAGATGGTAAGTCGCTCGACGTGGTCGACATGGAAAAAAGACCGCCATCGGAAAGCCAGTAAAGCGTATTTCCACTCGGACAAATAGCCAAACGCGTGGGTGAGGGATTGGGGTTGGCAAAGGTGAAACGCGCTTGCTCGTCGCCCTCACGATTAAATCGGATGAGTGCGCCTGCTTGATTATTGGCCGGATCGTTCCAATCTTTGGTTCCTCCGCACAACACCCAAATATCGCCGTTGGCATCGCGTACCAATGAATTTGGACGTCCCGTGGTTTTGACATCGCCAATGGCCGTACGTGAAGCGGCATTGATACGGGTTACCGTACTATCGGTGCCAAAACCACCGCTATTTATAACCCATAACATACTGTTGGAAGGATCCAGCAGCATACGATCGGGACCACTATTACAGGCCACACTGCCCATCGATGTCCAATCCGATTGGTCGTAAAAGTGAACCGCATCGGTACTCCAATCGGTGATGGCCACTACGCCGGGACCGGTTTGTAAGGTGTATCGTGGCGATTGTAAGTCTTCTATGGTTTTAACCAATTCAAAGTCGTCGTTGGTCACGCGGATCAATCCGGAGTTATTGGCTACCAATAAAAAGTGATTGGGCGTTACGCCTATACTCTGCAAAATATTGCCCACTTGAGTTTGGTTGACTGATTGAAATAATTCTTGGGTGACGGTTTGTGACTCCTGATCAAAGTGGGTGACGGTTCCAAAGGACTGATCAAAAGGCCCTTCATTGGCAACGAACACACCGGTAATACCCTTTTGAGTGCTACCATTACCATGACCATTATCGTCGTCGCTGGAACAAGCGACCGACAATGTAAGGGCTGCAATTGCGGGTAAAAGTACATGTCTGATTTTCATGATTCAAAAAAAATTATAAATTAAAACAAAAAATGAACGGCCATCAGCCAATTGGTACCCGGCATAGGCCGACCAAGCTGAAGTTCGTACTGAGCATTGCCCAGATTCTCAACAAAAAGTTGTGTGCGCATATGGCGTTTTCCAAACTGCCAGGTTTTTTGCAAACCACCGGAAAACAACCATAAATCAGGTATTCTGGAAGATATGCGGTGATCGGGTGCATCAAACATTTCGGAAGTATAGCGCAAGCGCAGGGAAAGTTCCCAATCTTTATAGCGATAGAAGGCGGTATTGGCCGTGCGTACCACCGGCTGGTAAATCATTTGCAACGACTCGTAAGGGTCGCTTTCTAAGGTGCTATGTGCCCTTCCAACTGAGCCCCGAAGATTGAACCCTACCGAATAATTATCCATTATGTTCCATTCAGCATCCCAGAGCAACTCGATACCGTATGCCCGCACCTCTCGGATGTTTTGTGCCGACCACAGTCCGCCCAAACCTGGTCGCCACTGAATGTAATTGGATGTTTCACTACCGTACAATGTTACACCAAAGTGATGGTTGTGCATTGGCTTAAAGCGCCATCCCACCTCAGTTAGCAGATTGTCTTCCGGAAGCAAATTGGGATTACCCACCGGCTGCCAAAAGAGTTGGTTGAGCGTAGGAACACGGTAGTTGCGCGACAAACGTGTCCACAGCTTTTGCTCGTCGTTTAAGCTAAATTCATTGAGCCAGGCAAAGGATAAAGGCGGATCAAAACTCGTTACCCATTCTTGACGCACACTCAACTGCGACGCCAATCGATTTGTCAATTGGTACTTTCCTTGGGCAAAAAGGGAATAAAACTGTTGGAGATTGCCTTCGCTAAGGTTGGGCCCAGGACCAAAACTGTGCGTGTATTGCTGTCCGACCTTATAATCAAAGCGCTTCCATTTACCGTAGTGGTGGTGCTCGAAAAAATGTGTCCTCGCCGGATTAAAGCTTTCGATTTCCGGTGTTTCTCTTCCCGGCAACGTACGGGTGAAATACTGATCGGCGTGCAGATAGCCATACTGCAACAGCATACCGTTTTCATTCGAAAAACGATGATTAAACGAAAGATTGGCCACCGCGTTATTATCTTCCAAATCAGATTTGGTATTGGGGTTAGAGGTGGTGGTCGGTGGTATATTGGTCTTCTTTTGCGACAACCACAAAGCCGCTTCGATATTCGTATTGGATGAAAACTCATACCGCACATCCTGCATGAGGTGTGCTTGGGAATAATCTGCATTGGGCAGCGGTCGAGGTTCTCCAAATAGCGGCTGATAGGAATAGTCGTTGTCGCTCTGCATCCACAGCAAGCGGGTTGAACTGCTCCAACGGCCTTTGCTAAAGGAAGCGCCGGTCATTTGTTGGAAGAACCCAAAGCTCCCTAAGGTGGTTTGCCATTCGGCAGAGAAGCCCTCCTCAACGGGTGCATTATTGAGAATCACACTTCCGCCAAGGGCGCCATTGCCTAGTTGTGCACTACTGCCCGTATTCATCAAAGAAACCTGTCCGAAAAGCGAAGCCGGTACCGTCGACAAGTCCACCAAACCCAAGGCTGGGTGATTGAGGGGAATGCCTTTCCAGTAGATGCGTACCTGTTCGGCATTGTTGCCACGGTGCGCCAAAGTTGACACCATTCCCGGCCCGTAAGACAATACCTGCCAGTGGCTGTTCCACTGCAAGACATCTGAGAGAAATAGCGCCGGTGTTCGTGCACGCTGACTCTTGTCGATGTGCTCGACCAGTTCGAGCTCGCCGAGTAATCGTGTGCGATCAGCCCATACCATTGCTTCCGGCAAGGTATCCGTAAGAGCCATGTCTTGCGCTTGCAAGAGCGAACAAAAAAGCCATGCACATAATGCCAAAAGGCGTACACGGACGAGGGGGTAATTCGTCATATGCAACACGATCCTTTATTCCCGAAGGATACTGTTATGGGTTAGTATGTCATCAGGCAGGTCTTCTGACTCCCCCTACAACCGCGCCTTCCCGGTTTTTATCCCAGTGGCGAAGAATGCGATTGCTCAAAAAGAGGTTACAGCTGCGGGTACAGTTCCTGACTTTCACAGGATTCCCTATTAATGCTCGCGCAGCCTGATGATGCAAAGGTAATAAAAAAAAGTTGCTGTTGGTTTGTTTTTTAATCATTCCGCGCCCACCACAAAATCAAAACATCACGACTTATTTTGACGCACACTACTGGTTTCTTTGCCAAATACCATTCAAGTATGGAAACAATTAACGAGGGGCAATGTGTATGTAGAGCGCACACCAAAAAAATTGGAGCACACAAAATGCTGCATGCCGACAAGAGCGCTTCTCAAAGAATGTTTGACAGTTCAAGCAATAAAAAAAGCACCCTGGACAAACGGTGACCTAGGGTGCTTTTTGTTTTCAAATAACTGTGAGGAGAATAATCATTTTTGAAAACTCAAAACAGTTTTTAGAAATATTTCGGCATCACATCACAGGAATTTTTTTCACGACCACTTTGCCGTTTGAACTTTGCACCATCACAGTATAAATTCCGCTTGCTAATTGCATTGCATCAATGCGCACCGAACTTTGATTGAGATACTCCGAATGATGGAGCATTTTTCCTGATAGATCCATAACACGTACAATATTTATGGAGTTATCGTGCGATTCAACAACAATTTCGTTATACTTCGTAAATATCTTAAAATCCTTTTCGGAACCGAAGTGGTCTACGCCAATATCATCCGTAGTTGTAAACGTATGAACATCACTCCATATCGAAGAATCACCAGATAAGCATATACTGCTAATGTAAACATCGTAAGTTGTTGCTTTGGTAAGCCCCGTAATTGTAAAAGGCTTGTTACTTACACGAACCACTGTTCCTGCTCCGGGAGCAAACCCGGCAACACCGTATTCAACATCCCATTCAGAAGCCCCATTGTTTTCACTCCAGTCAACGTCTATGGTGGTCGTTGTTTCATTGAACGTAAACAAGCTATCCGGCTCGACACATATTGTAGAAAACATGGATACTGCTGACCAATTCGAGGTATCTCCCGAAGGACAAA
>PXCF01000009.1 GCA_003566715.1 Cryomorphaceae bacterium
AGTATTCAGTTTGGAGTATTCAGTTTTTAGTCTACGATACTCAAAAACTTACTCTTAACTATTAAGTATTCATTTTTTTGGTGGTTGCTAAATAGCGTGAGTTGAGAGGCGCGGCAGTGCATCTTTCAAACTTCCCTTTGACAAAGAAGCAAAACGCATCCCCTCTGCAGGCATTGGTTTGTAAACGTCTCAACAGCCAAAGAGATTTGGTGTGAATTTTACTTTTGTATACATTTGCGGGACACCTAAAACCAATTATTATGAAATTTTTTTCTAAATCCATGCTTTTGAGCATGTCAATTTTGTTTTTTGCAAGTTGTTCTAGCGATGATGATTTAAACGATGAGAACGGTGGTAATGGTAATGGCGGCGAACAGCAGTCATGTGATGATATGCCTCAATTTGCCGATGCCCAACACCAACAAATGTTTTCTATGTTAGGGAGTTCATGTATAAATACGTCCCTGTATGACCACAATCAAGTAGGGAGTGCTACGCTGGTGCAAAGCGACGGCTCGCCAGAATGTATGATTGGCACGCCTTTTTTTAAAATTCATATGGGGCATGCCAGTGTAGAAGACTTTGCTAAGACCTTTGACGTGGATATATATATGCTTACAGAAGACAAGTTCAATGTCGGCGATGAAATGGATTTATCCAGCGCTGATATTCACGTATATTACACCTATTTTGACAATAACGTCATTAAATCAGCAAAGGTAAACAGCGGCACGTTGAAGGTTGAAGCCGCCAATGATGCTGATTTTGGAGGAGAATTTTCTTTTACCGCACTTGAATTTGAGGTTGATGCCGGCATCGACGCCTTTGTCAATGGCAGTGGATCATTTGTTAATGATGGTGATGAAATAGAGATTTCCGGTCGTTTTCTCATTCAGGACCAAGGACTAAGTCCCGATTGTCAATAAACCTCAGTTTTGTAAAACTAAAAAAGCGAAGATCAATATCGGTCTTCGCTTTTTTTATTTTTGTCTTCAAACAGAATTAAAACCTACACTTCTTTTCTGCCTCAATCATCAATCCTTCGTTCCTGCTCATCACTCTTCACTCTAATTCTTCTAACCCCATAAACAATCAGTGTAGCATTGTTCAGTAAATGCAGAATGACAGGGGTCCAAATGCTTTCGGTAATGATATAGGATATGGCCAGGAAAATACCAATGATGAAGCTGCCTACAAGACCTTTCAAGCCTTGATAGGAGTGGCCCATGCAAAAGATCAAAGAAGAAATGATGATCAACCACCAGCCGGTCATGCCCAATGTTTCGAATAGTAGGTAAAATAACACCAAACGAAAAACGAATTCTTCAAACACGACGGCAATGGCAACGTCAAAGGCAAATGAGCGCATACGTTTCAGGTTGTCGGGTAGCATGGTTACCGGAAAGCCCATGATTTCTTTCCGAGACTTGAGTTCATTTCTTTTGTAGGGTGCCCAGGGTGTAAAGCTCAAAATTAAATGAACGGTAAAAATGGGTGTTATAACGGATAGTAAATCACTTTCTTTTTCAAAAAGAATCCAGCTATTAGGTGCCCAAAGCTCGTGTGGGGCAAACCAAAATGCCTTCGGAACCAGTAGGTAAATGATAAGTAGGCCAAATAATGAGTAGTAAATATTTTTTCTGAAGTCGCCCTTTTCAAAAGACGTATGGCGAAATCCAATAATCATAGACATGAAGGAAAAACCAATGATGATGAAAAGTGCTATCCAGTCCATTTTTTGATATTAGTATGCAATAATACGCTAATAATTTAGTATTCAGTGTTCAGTATTCAGTGTTCAGTATTCAGTGTTCAGTATTTAGTGTTCAGTATTAAGTTTTTAGTATTCAGTTTTCAGTGTTTAGTGTTCAGTTTGGACGGAGGGTGGGGATGGAACGTTTGGTTTAAATACCGGCCATAAGCTTATGTAGAGACGTACGGCAGTCTTTTTTTATAAACAATCAATTCTAGTCTGAAGTCTGGATAGACGTATCATTTATTAAAAAATTCTACGCTAATATTGACGTTAGCGCCCCAGCTCCATGCTCCTCGCTCACTGCTAAATTGTGGAAAACTTCCCCCTAATATCACCCGTAGATTTAGTATTTTTATAGCTGCAAATGAACGGCGTTGTTCAATTTTACCATACTGAAAGCCAATGTATTTAATTTTTGATACCGAGACTACCGGACTGCCCAAGGACTGGAATAAACCATTTACCGATGTTGATAACTGGCCGCGGATGGTGCAAATTGCTTGGCAGTTACACGACGATATGGGGCAGTTGCTAGAGCACGTGGATTACCTCATTCAACCCGATGGTTACGATATCCCTTATGATGCGGAAAAAGTCCACGGTATATCCACCGCATTGGCCAAGGAGGAAGGGGTGCCGCTCAACCAAGCACTGGAACATCTCATCAAGGCGTTGTCGCAGGCTAAATTTGCCGTTGGACAAAATTTGAACTTCGATATTAATATCGTTGGTGCTGAATTGGTACGTGCGGGTATGTCGCATCAACCGCTTACCGACATGCCAATCTTGGATACCTGTACGGAAACCACAGCGGAATTAATCAAACTGCCCGGTGGACGCGGAGGGAGGTTTAAATTACCCAACCTTACCGAGCTTCACCAGTACCTATTCGGCGTGCCTTTTGCCGAAGCCCACAATGCCACGGCCGACGTAGAAGCGACCACCCGCTGTTTCTTTGAATTGCTGCGAAGAGGTGTTTTTACCACCAAGGAACTGCAAGCGGAACAGGATTATTTGGCCGCTTTTCAAGCGCGGCACCAAGACCCCATTGGCACCTACGGATTAAAGCACCAAAATCTCAAGGAGAAAAGCGCATCCTTAGTCGCCCCCACGAGCGATGGTCCCAGTGCGCAAGACATTAAAGAAAACCTCTCCGTACTGGCAGAAACGCCTTTTTTCCACATCCACAACCACACCCAATACTCGGTATTGCAATCCACCACCGAGCTTCCCGCATTGGTACAAAAAGCTGCTGAGATGAAAATGCCGGCGGTGAGTATGACCGACCTGGGCAATATGATGGGGGCGTTTCACTTCATCAGTGAGGTTGAGCGCTACAACAAATCACAAAAGCAAAAACAAGAAGCAGACCCCGAATTTGAACCCCAATTTATGCGCGCCATCGTGGGGGGGGAGTTGTTTTTATGTCGCGATCGCTTAAACCACAGCTCCAAAGACAACGGCTACCAAATCGTCTTTTTGGCCAAAAATAAAAAGGGCTACCACAACCTGGCCAAGTTGTCATCCACCGGCTACCTCGATGGCTTTTACTACGTGCCGCGCATCGATAGAGACATTTTACTCCAGCACAAGGAAGACATCATTGTTACCACCGGCGGAATTTCCGGGGAGGTACCGCAACTCATTTTACAGGAGGGCGAGGCCAAAGCCGAAGAAGCGCTGCTCTGGTGGAAAGAGCACTTCGGTGAAGATTTTTACGTGGAACTGGTGCGCCATGATTTGCCGGAAGAAGACCGGGTCAATCCGGTACTTTTGGCTCTGGCGAAAAAACACGATGTGAAAGTAGTGGCGGCCAACGATAATTTTTACTTAGAACGCAGCGATGCGAACGCTCACGATGCCCTTTTGTGTGTCAAAGAAGGTGAAAAACAAAGCACACCCATCGGTAGAGGTCGCGGTTATCGTTACGGTTTCCCCAACGACCTGTATTATTTCGCCTCATCCGACGAAATGAAGCGCCGCTTTGCCGACATCCCCGAAGCGATTGAAAACCTCGGTGAGATCTATGATAAAATTGAGGAGTACACCTTGGCGCGTGACGTACTCTTACCGGCGTTTGATATTCCGGAAGAGTTTCAAGACCCGCAAGACAAAGAAGATGGGGGCAAGCGCGGAGAGAATGCGTATCTACGCCACTTGACCTACGAAGGAGCAAAAGTGCGCTACGGAGAGATTACCGATGAGATTCGTGAGCGCATAGACTTTGAGCTGGAAACCATTGCCAATACGGGTTATCCCGGTTACTTCCTCATCGTGCAAGATTTTTGCAACGAAGCCCGAAATATGGGGGTTTCTGTGGGACCAGGTAGGGGCTCCGCCGCCGGTTCGGTGGTGGCTTATTGCAACGGAATTACCAACATCGACCCCATCAAGTACGACCTGCTTTTTGAGCGTTTCCTCAATCCGGAGCGGGTGTCTTTACCCGATATCGATATCGACTTTGACGACCTCGGAAGAGGGAAAGTCATTCAGTACGTAATCGATAAGTACGGCGAAAATCAGGTGGCCCAAATCATTACTTACGGTAAAATGGCGGCCAAGTCGGCCATTCGCGATACGGGAAGAGTGATGGAGCTGCCTTTGTCCGATACCGACCGCTTGGCTAAAATGGTACCCAACAACCTGTCCTTGGCCAAACTTTTCAACATGGAAGAAAAGGATCTCAAGGACAAAGTGCGTTCGGAAGAGTGGGAAAACACTCTGGTTTTGCGCAACCTTTATGCCGGGTCATCGCCGGAGTCTAAAGTCTTGCAACAAGCCGCCATTCTCGAAGGCTCGGTGCGAAATACGGGGATACACGCATGTGGGGTCATCATCACGCCTTCGGATATACGTGAATTTATTCCCGTAGCCACTTCTAAAGACTCTGAACTTTGGTATACGCAGTTTGACAATGCCGTGGTAGAAAATGCCGGTTTGTTGAAAATGGACTTCCTCGGTTTACGCACCTTGTCCATCATCAAAAAAGCAGTAGACATCATTGAGGAGCTCACCGGCAAGCGCATCGATCCTGAGGAAGTGCCACTCGACGATGAAAAGACCTACGAACTCTTCCAGCGCGGTGATACCATGGGGATATTCCAGTACGAATCTGGTGGTATGCGCTCCAACCTTCGCGAACTTCGTCCTACGGTATTTGAAGACCTCATTGCCATGAACGCCTTGTACCGTCCGGGTCCGATGGACTACATACCGTCCTTTATCAAGCGTAAGCACGGAGAGGAAGAGATCGTTTATGATTTGCCGGAAATGGAAGGTAACCTAAAGGAAACCTACGGGATTACCGTGTACCAAGAGCAGGTAATGTTACTCTCACAGCACTTAGCCGACTTTACCAAGGGGGAGGCCGACGTACTGCGTAAGGCCATGGGTAAAAAGCAGCGTGCTGTACTTGACGCCATGAAGCCCAAGTTTATCGAGCAGGCCAATGCCAAAGGTCACCCCTCGGAGGTCTTGGAGAAAATCTGGACCGACTGGGAGAAGTTTGCCGCCTACGCCTTTAACAAATCACATTCCACCTGTTACGCCTACGTAGCCTTTCAAACGGCCTACCTCAAGGCGCACCATCCCGAAGCGTTTTATGCCTCGGTATTGTCTAACAACCTCAGTGATATCAAGACCTTGGGGCTTTACATGGAGGCATGCAAGTCGGTCGATATCAAAGTACGCGTCCCTTCCGTGAACGAAAGTAAGCTAGACTTTACCGTCAACAAAGACAAGCAGATTGTCTTCGGTTTGGCCGGCATTAAAGGGGTAGGAGAAAATGCCGCCCGCAGCATCATCGAAGAGCGAGAAGCCAATGGCGAGTACACCGACTTATTTGATTTTGCGCAGCGTACTGACTGGAAGACGGTCAATAAAAAGTGCATTGAAAACCTCATTTTAAGTGGGGCATTTGACGATTTCAAAATTCCTCGTGCTGCCTATTTTCATGAAGTATCCGAAGGGAAGACCTTTTTGGAAATTCTCGTTAAATTTGGTCAAGCAGTGCAAAGTGACCAACAAAACGCTCAGGCCAGTTTGTTTGGCGGTGTGGAAGAGATCGAAATTCAAACACCGGACGTTCCGCAGGTGAGCGAGTGGGACCGCATGGTGCTGCTTAACAAAGAAAAAGACGTTAACGGCGTTTACATCAGCAGCCACCCCTTAGACGATTATAAGCTGGAAATTGAGATGTTTGTTCGCCACAAACTCTCCATGCTCAACCGCAACCTCAATGACTTTCTGCCCAAGATGGCCGATGACCAGCGACAAGTCACCAGTCCCGAGTTCACCATGGCCGGGATGGTCACCGGCGTGCAGCACCGTACCAGTTCACGCGACGGTAAACCATTTGCCATCTTCCACATCCTTGATCACAGTGGAGCGTATGAGTTCCGACTCTTCGGTGACGACTACGTCAAATATCGCAACTACCTATTTGAAGGCTGTTTTGTGCTTTTTAGAATGAACATCCAGTCTGGTTACCGCCGACAAGATGGCACCATTGGTGATCCACGCGAAAAGATCACCCAAATGACCCTTTTGTCTGAAGTTTTGGAGAAATCCCTCAAGAGCCTCAAGCTCTCCGTCATGATCGACAAGGCCACCGACGAGCGCATTGTGGCCCTGCAGCAAATCATCGATGCCAATCCTGGTGAACTGCCCCTTTCTGTAGAGATCAAAGCCGGCAAAGACAAAGTTAACATGGCCTGTGGTCGCCGCGTCTCTGCCGATCGCGCCTTCTTGCGTCAGCTGTTGAAAATGAATAGTTGGGTGCATTGGGGGATGGAGCGGTGAGCTTGAGGGTGCTATAAAAATAGCTCAATTATTTTGAAATAACTCGAATAAGGCATTTTTCCCTTTCAAGGCTTGCCTTTTAAACCACTCCTACCCAAAACCATTGAGGGAAGCAATACGTCATCAAGTCGCTAAGACCCCTCGAAGTTATGTTTATACTGCTGCATTCACGGCAACGTCAAACTATACAGCCTCGCTGGTAGGTTGTGCTCTTTGGTCTTTTCTGAGCTCAAATAGAGTTCGTTATGGCTTTTAAACACGACCGCTTCCATTTGTCCAATGGAGGCGAAGCTGCCTAAACCAATGCGCTTTTTTTCGCCGGAAAAGAAGTTATCACCTTCGAAATTGCTGAGGACCCAAAGAAAGACATCGTCGGACTTGTTGTAGCCAGAGAGAATTACCACGCGACCGTCTTGTCGGATATCTGCACCGGTGATTCTTCCCCCTGCGGGAAAAGAGGCCAATAGTTCGGCGGCATATTCGTCTTCGCTTGGTTCAGCGGGAATTCGGTAGAGGTTGGTGCGGTTATCGGTGCGGTGCTTGGTGAAAAGGTAGAGATAGTTGTTGCGATAAATCAATGCTTCACAGTCGAAGTTGTGGTCGTCGAGAAAAAAGATGGTTTGCTCGGGGTAGCGAAGGCGAATAATGCCGTCATGCTGTACCTGGCGATCGCCGCTGCCTTCGAGGTCTGACTTCTTTACGCGATAGATTTTTAAATCTTTGCGATTGCCGTCGTTGTTGCCCATGTCACCCACAAACAAGTGGGTTTCGCTGCGAGCCAAGTCTTCCCAGTCTTCGTTGGTGCCATTGGTTAGCTCAATGGTAGCTGTTATGTTGCCAGTCTCCGGGTCTATGGTGTACAAGTGGTTGGTATGACCGCGATCGTTGTGGGTAAAAAGTTCCCCATTCATGAGTTCTAGTCCGGAGGTTTCTTTGACCGTTTTGGGCAATTCGGTAAGTATGTTGGGGGTTTTCTTGCGCTCCTTATAAATACATCCTTCATCTGTTCGTGCCCGGGATGAAAAGTTGGTTGCCGCTGGGTCGTCACAGTTTCTGTCGCCCGAAGAGCACCCGGTGATAATGAGGAAAAGGACGAGAAATTGTCTGAAAATGATGATCATGACTTGAAACATATCGGTTGATAGTTGTTATTCGGTGGTGCTGGTTTTGCTAGGACGGATGTTTGAGCGCTTGACGTTGGCAATCAACGCTATGCCCAAACCTTCAATCTCTACACGCGCTTGTTTTTTGTTCACAGAAACAACTTTTCCGCTTTTGCCGCCCAGCGCACCGCTTTCAATTTCGATGGTCATGCCGGGACGAATGGACACCACTTCAATTTTGTCTTCGTGGTGATTATCGAGGAAATGCTGCAGTGCAATCATCTCTTCGTCGCGAACAACTGCCGGTTTTTTGAGCCAGTAGACAAAGTTCATGGCACCTGGAGTCTGCAGCACTTGATGACGAGCTTTTTCCTCACATTTCACAAATACATAGGAGGGAATCACCACCATGTCGACCCACTTCTTGCGGTCGCTCCACTGTCGAAGTTGCTTTTGCACCGGACAGTAAACTTCAAATCCTTCACGTTCGAGTAATTCAGCGGTTTTCTTTTCGCTTCGTGGCTTGGTGTATATGACGTACCAGTTTTTCATTTAAGATAAATCTAAAAACAAAATTACGCCTACTAAATCAGTTCGCCTAATTTTTTTAGTTAATGGTTTCAAAGTAATGCACATTTACGGTAGTTTATTCAGCGGATACCACGTGGGTATCTAATGACAAGTGACAGTTGGGCGGCAACGTGATGTCGTTGTGTTTTCCCAAGTGGTGACTGATGTGAGTGAAATAGGTTTGCTTGGCACCAATGCTTTTTGACAGTTTTACAGCCTCCTCTAGGGTTAAATGAGAGTGGTGGGTTTTGTGCCGTAGTGCGTTCAATACCAATGTGTGCACACCTTTCAATTTTTCCATAGATTTAGCCGGAATGGTTTTTACATCGGTCAGGTAAGCGGTATTCCTCACTCGAAACCCTAAAATCGGCAAGTCACCGTGAAACACGCGAATAGGGGTAATCAAGGTGTTTTCAATAGTGAAGGGTTGTTCGTCAATGGTATGCAATTCAAAGCGCGGGGCACCGGGGTAGGGATTTTTCTCAAAGGCGTATGCGTACTGCTGCCGAATGCGTTGAAGAACTTTTAATTCGGCATAAATGGGAAATGGCTTGTCGAGTGCATGAATCAACGGCCGAAGATCATCAAGGCCGCCGGTATGATCCTGATGTGCATGGGTGAGGAGCAACGCAGTTGGTAGCGGCAATTGGGTTCGCAGCAGCTGTAACCGTAAGTCAGGACCGGCATCGATGAGAATCGAAAGATTGTGGGTGCTTATTAATGCGCTGGTTCTTAATCGGTAATCGCGTTTGTCTTCGCTGTTACATACCGCACAATCACATCCGATCACTGGAATACCTTGAGAGGTTCCTGTTCCTAAAAACTCAATTTGCATGAAGTTAATTTGTGTTGAAAATCCAATCAGTCATAAATCAAAAAAAACAATCATGAATAATCGTTAATACGATGCCAAAAGTACGGATTTATAACAAAAACCTTTGCTCTAAGTCTATAAGCATTTTACCTTTGTTGGGTAAATATAACACAGGAATTGATGGATCGCTACATTCTTACGACGCAGCAAAAGGCTCTTAAAATTAATTTAGACCGTTCAATTTACGGTACATTTTCGGAAATAGGTGCTGGCCAAGAGGTTGTGCGCCATTTTTTTCGTGCTGGAGCAGCGTCGGGTACGGTAGCAAAGGCCATGTCGGCATACGATAAAGACTTCTCTGATGCCATTTACGGAAAGGAAGACGATGGACGATATGTTACAGAAGTTCGTCTACGCAAGATGCTCTCCCAAGAATACCGCTTGATGATTGAGCGTATTGCGGAGGATAAAATGCCGAATACCTGTTTTTTTGCCTTTTCAAATACGGTGGCTACCATTGACTTTACTAAACGCTATAAAGGTCATGGCTGGATGGGGTGTAAGTTTCAATTAGCACCCGATCGCGAACCCAATGAGGTCATCATCCACGTGCGGATGAAGGAAAATGAGTCGACCTTGCAGCAAGAGACCATTGGCATTATGGGGGTCAACCTCATTTATGCGTGTTATTATATTCACAGTGATCCCAACGAAATGCTCCGTGCATTGTACGACAATATCACCATCGATAAGGTGGAAATAGACATGGTACATATGTCGGGACCCGATTTTGAGCACGTTGACAACCGTTTGTTGAGTTTGCAGTTGGTTAAAAACGGTTTTACCAACGCGGTGATTTTTGGACCACACGGCAACAATCTCTTACCAGCCGGTTTGCTATACAAGAAAAATATCTTGGCCATCCGCGGTAGTTTCAGGCCGGTTACTAAAGTCAATATGGATATGATTCAGACGGGCTATAAGTATTTTATCGAAGATCCGCGTGTAGATCCCGACAATGTAGAGGTTTTGTTCGAAATCACCCTCAACAACCTGAAGGCAGAAGGAGAGATTGACGAGCAGGATTTTGTGGACAGAGCAGAGATTCTTTGTTCCCTTGGCCAAAAAGTATTGATATCTAACTTTCCACAATACTATAAGCTCGTGCACTATTTTGATGAGTTTACCCGTGCGCGAATGGGATTGATTATGGGCTTGAGTAATCTGGAAGACGTATTTGACGAGAAATATTATCGCGCCTTGCCGGGAGGAATTCTCGAAGCCATGGGGGTTATGTTCTCCCGCGACTTGAAAGTATATGTTTATCCCGCCAAGAACCAGGAAACCGGTAACGTAGAAAACATTCAATCATTGAATGTTCACCCAAGGTTGCGACCTTTGTTCAACTACATGAGTTACAATGGTCGTATCAAAGACATCAAAACCTATTCTACCGATATATTGGATATTTTTAGCCGTGAGGTTCTTAAAAAAATTCGCAATAAAGAAGACGGTTGGGAAGATTGTTTGCCAGAGTATGTCGATGAAATCATCAAAAAGAAGGAACTCTTTGGTTACAAAAAAGATACAACGAAAGAAATTTCTAATTCCTAATAGGTTGACCTTTATATAAACGGATTTTTGTGGTAGAAAAGCCTTGATTGCTATTTGTTTCTTCTACATCGTTCGCTACAATAAATAACATTATCCCAATCGCGTTCCCATTTCTTACGCCAGGTAAAAGGCCGTTCACACACCGGACATATTTTCTCCGGCAAATTCTTTTTGGATATTGGTTTAGATTTTTTCAATGTCAATGTTTTAAATTTATACGCCCAAACGACTGCATTGTTTACAATGTTAAAATCATAAATCTGAAATAATGATAAACATCAATGGCCGATTACTAGATACCCAACAACCACTGATTATGGGTATCATAAACGTGACACCCGACTCGTTTTATGCGGGAAGTAGAGCAGCGTCGGATAAAGAGGTCTTGCAAAAAGCGGCTGACATGTTGGAGCAGGGGGCGGATATTTTGGACATCGGTGGGCAATCAACGCGACCCAATGCCAGCATACTATCTGCGGAAGAAGAGTGGAAGCGCTTGTCGAGCGTGATACCTTTGCTCACTTCAACCTTTCCCGATGCGGTATTGTCAATCGATACTTTTCACGCAGATGTGGCGGAAAAAGCCGTTAATTCCGGGGTTGCCATCGTCAACGATGTCAGCGGAGGGGGACAAGACGAACGAATGTTTCCCTTAGTAGCCGATTTACGTGTTCCCTACATCATGATGCACTCCAGAGGCAATGCACAAACCATGCAGTCACTCACTCAATACGAGGACGTTGTTGAAGAGGTCGTTCGTTTTTTTTACGAGCGTGTCGACAAACTTCGTCGACTTGGACACTCCGATATCATCATCGATCCGGGCTTTGGTTTTGCTAAAACGGTTGATCAAAGCTTTGAACTTCTCAAACACATAGACGCTTTATCCGTTTTACAGTTACCGATTTTAGCCGGCGTATCTAGAAAATCAATGGTTTATAAATCGCTTGGTGTATCGGCTGAAGATGCATTGCACGGAACAACAGCACTTCACATGTGGTGTCTTTCCCATGGCGTGCGTATCTTGCGGGTCCACGATGTAATGGCGGCAAAGCATGCCGTAGAAATGTATAAACGCGTATGTCAATAGTTTACTGGGCTTCTATTTGGGACGTAGCCATTGTGGTGGTGGTGCTTGCCATTGCATTCTTCTACATTCGTCGCACGGTATTGGCCAATCTATTTTTATTGATTATCGCCCTATTTCTCTTGGGAGAGTTTTTGGCCTACATCGGATTAAAACTGCTTTCAGATTTTCTCTTTCTTTCCTTACAATTGGCCATCATTGCTTTACTCATTGTCTTCCAGCCGGAGTTGAGAAGGCTGTTTTTGCGCTTTGCGTCGGTGGACATTCAAATGAAGCATTGGTTTAGAATCAGGCGGATGTCCAATCAACGTAAAAAAACCAAGGAAATTACCAACTGGGAGCCAGTCATAACGGCTTTGCAGAACATGCAGTCGGAGCGCATCGGGGCCATCGTGATTATTGCGCGAAAAAGTGCACTCTCGTATTATGCAGAGAGCGGTGTCCTTATGGATGCTCAGATCAATGCTCGATTGCTTGAAGCCATTTTTCAACCGCAAAGTCCGCTGCACGACGGGGCGGTCATCATCAAAAATAACCGCATCGTTTCTGCAAGTGCCATACTTCCCGTAAGTGAAGGGCAAGCCATTTCCGGAAGAAAAGGATTAAGGCACCGTGCCGCCATTGGATTGGTCGAGAGAACCGATGCCGTGGCCATTGTTCTCAGTGAGGAAACAGGCAAACTCTTTATGGCCCACGACGACTATATCGAAGAGGATGTGTCAATCGAAAGTTTGCGGAAACGACTCAAACGCCTCTTTACTGAAGATACAAAATCTAAAGACTAATTTAACAACATAATCATCACCTACTTTTTAATCACTCCCCAATGACTATTTCACTACAACAATTGAAAAAAACCAGCTTGATCATACTGCTTGCATTCTCCGCTGTCTCTTGCGAAGAACTGTTTCACCTGACGCAACAAAGACCAACCTCTATCGGGTTAACCCAGCAAGAAATAGCTTCCGGAATGAGGGAGTCACTTATTGTAGGCGCGAGAAATGCAGTTGGGGATTTGGCCAAAGAAGGTGGCTTTTACAATAACCAACTCATTCGCATCCCCTTCCCTCCGGAAGCAGAACGCATGGCGACGACGCTTCGCTCTGCCGGAATGGGTAAACTTGTGGACGAGTTTGTAGAAACACTCAATAGAAGTGCAGAAGTTGCGTCCGAGTTGGCTTTAGACGTTTTCGTCGGCGCCGTACGCCAAATGTCATTCCAAAATGTGATGGATATATTTATGGGGCCAGAGGATGCTGCTACACAGTATCTCATTCGCACAACCTCAGATTCACTGACCAATGCGTTTATGCCACCGGTCAGACAAGCCATTGATCAAGTAGAATTAACAGCCGTGTGGAACCCATTGGTATCCGCTTACAACAAAATACCATTCACCACTCAGGTCAATCCCAATCTGGAAGAATACGTGACAGAAAAAGCTCTCCAAGGATTATTTTTTACCGTGGCTAAAGAAGAAGCGCTCATTAGAGAGAATCCTCAAGCCAGAACTACAGAGCTTTTGCGCCGTGTTTTTGGGGATAGGGACAGACGTATGCAATCTGAAAATCAAAATTAATATTGGCTTTAGTAGATTACTTAGTTTTTGTACTTTATTTCATCGGAATTATTTATGTCGGGTTTTATTTCTACAAAAAGAATAAGGCATCGGAGGATTACTATGTAGGTAACCGCTCCATAAATTTTTTTCACATAGGTTTATCTACAGTTGCCACCGACGTTGGTGGCGGCTTTTCCATTGGTTTAGGTGGATTGGGATTTCTCATGGGACTTTCCGGTTCTTATCTTTTATTCACTGGATTGGTAGGCGCATGGCTCAGTGCCGTTTTCTTAATACCCAAGGTTAAAAATCTTTCCACCGTTCAAAAGTTTAAAACCTTTCCGCAATTCTTTGGACATTATTACAATGGAAAAGTCGCTTTATTTGCCGGGGTAATCAGTGCTATTGGCTATTTGGGTTTTACCAGTTCGCAGTTGCTAGGTGGCACTAAGTTGGCTTCAGCGGCGTTCCCCGAAATAAACACCAATACGCTTTTGCTTTTCATGGGAGGTGTTGCTGTTTTTTATACGGTTTTAGGCGGACTTAAAGCAGTTATCTACACGGACACCTTTCAGTGGTCGCTGCTTTTTTTGGGGTTGATTTTTATAGGCATTCCCTTGTCTTACATTTCAGTAGGCGGATGGGAAGTTATTAAAGACACCTTACCGGAGGCTCATTTTAGCATGACCAATGTTTCGGTGCTTCAACTTATAAACTGGGCGGTGACCATCATTCCCATTTGGTTTATCGGTATGACGCTATACCAGCGTATTTATGCGGCAAGAGACGAGAAAACGGCTAAGAGAGCCTGGTATCTTGCCGGTATACTTGAGTGGCCATTGATGGCCTTTATGGGAACGGCTTTGGGTATGCTTGGACGTGTGGCTTACGAGCAAAACGCATTTGCCTCATGGGGGTATTCTGCATCTATGCCCATGGACGAAGAAATGGGATTACCACTACTCATGGTGGAGGTTCTCCCCCCCGGACTGATGGGCATTATGTTGGCGGCCTACTTTTCTGCCATTCTTTCCACGGCTGATAGTTGCTTGATGGCAGCCTCCGGCAATGTAACCGGAGATATTTTTAAAAAATATATGCCCAAACAGCTCGATAGAGAATTGAACGTTGGACAGTGGGTAACGCTGATCATAGGTACTTTAGCGATTGTGCTGGCGTGGAAACTGGAAAATGTCTTATCTCTTATGCTGGACTCCTACGCGGTGATGGTTGGGGGCTTATTTGTACCGACCATTGCCATCATTACCAATCGCGCAGGCTCTTCAAATGCAGCACTGGGCGCTATTGTGGTTGGGGGAGGAACCACATTGCTTTTTCAATACTTAGATATTTCTATTGGAGGACTAGATCCCTTGATTTTGGGACTGAGCTTATCTGCATTGACATTCTTTGTGGTAGGCCGGTTTAAAAAGCAAAATAAATAAACGGTTGCAGATCTGCCGATAGCACCTGGTAAATTATGGTAAAGACCCCAAAGCCAACGGCTATTTTGCCTACCAACGGCAGTTTGATAAACCCGTGACGGTACCAAAGTTTCCACTTTGCGGGAAACCAGTGGATGATGTATCCGAAGAGCATGACCCAAAACACTTTGTCAAATTCTTGCAGTACATCCGTCGCGGTGTTCCACTGAAATGAGCCGCCAATTTGGTTGAGCATTACCATGGCTTTTTCGTGGTTTTCTCCGCGGAACCATACGCGTGTAAAGGTGATGAAGTTCAGGGTGATAAAAATACCTAAGGCGCGATTAAACCAAAACTCTTTATTTCTCCAGGGCAGAACCTTACGTGTCCATTTGTAAATCACCAAACCAATTCCGTTGAGCGCGCCCCAAATGACCATGGTCCAACTAGCTCCGTGCCATAATCCACCAATGGTCATCGTTAGCATAAGGTTGATGTTGGTGTCGACTTGTCGGCGTACATTTTCAATCTTGATGTACAAAAGTACCAGAATGATGATAACAGCAATGGATAAAATGGGCACCCAAATGTTTCCCGCCAAAATGCTCACAAATACTAAAATAACGCCCACCATGATATAGGAAAACAATGAGCCATTACGGTTTCCTCCCATGGGGATGTAGAGGTAGTCTTTTAGCCAGCTTGACAAACTGATGTGCCATCGCTTCCAAAACTCTCCCACGTTATTGGCTTTGTAGGGCGAGTTAAAGTTGACCGGTAAGTGAAAGCCAAGCAACAAAGCCAAACCAATGGCTATGTCGGTATACCCGGAGAAGTCGGCGTAAACCTGCAGCGAATACCCGTACAGCGCCATGAGGTTTTCAAAGCCGGAGTAACTGCCAGGATTGACAAACACCCGGTCGATGAAATTCACAGCGATGTAGTCGGCCAATACCATTTTTTTGAGCAGGCCATTGAAAATCCAAAACAACGCCAAGCCAAAGTCCAATCGGTTGATTTGATAAGGCTTGTAGAGTTGAGGGATAAAGTCGGCCGCACGAACGATGGGCCCGGCCACCAACTGCGGAAAAAAGGACACGTAAAAACCAAAGTCAAATACCGATTTTACCGGTTTGATTAGCCCTCTATAAATGTCGATGGAGTAGCTGATGGTCTGAAACGTAAAAAAAGAAATACCTACCGGAAGCAGAATGCGGTCCACCCGAAAGTCACTGCCGAAAAAACTGTTGCTCCAAAGTGCAAAATGGTTGTAAACCTCTACGTCGGTTTGAAAAAGGGCATTGAAATTTTCGGTAAAAAAGTAAGCGTACTTGAAATATCCGAGCACTGATAAATTGACAAACACAGACAAGGCCACCCATAGTCGTTTGTTGATATCGGCTTTTGCGGAGTAGATACGTTTGCCAATGAGGTAGTCGACCAACGTGGAAAATATGAGGATGAGAAAAAAGAATCCGCTGGTTTGGTAGTAAAAGTACAGGGAGATAAAAAACAAATACGCATTTCTGAGTCGCATGCGTTTGTATAGCAAGCCAAAGAAAAACAATACTACGGCATAGAAGTACCAGAAATAGGCACGGGTAAAAATCAGGGGTTTGTCTTCCGCATACCCCAGTAGTGATGTAATATGTTCAAATATTTCAGTCATTAGGGAATCAGTGGTTCGGGGTATTTGTTTTTCAAAAAATCAAAAAAACTAAGCTTTACCGACTGATAAAGGGCATCAGCGTGCAGTAAGTAGCCTTCTTTAGTGAAGTGAATTTTGTCGCGTTTACCCAGTCCGTGTTGAAACCAAACCTGTGATGCACTCATTCCGCCCATATAGTTGAAAAGGTCGAATACCCAGCCGCCGTATTCTTCTGCCAATTGGCGCATGGCAATTTGCACGCGCTTGGCATTTGGGTTGGGGATACCTTTGTAGTAACTGTCGTTGTTGGTCATAAAAATGAACGCCGTATTCGGGTTATGCGCCCGTAATTCATCGAGAACCTCTCTGTAATTGCGTTTGTATTCCTCCACGTTGAATGCGCTTTGTGATTTATGTGCGTCGTTTATCCCAATGCCAAATATGGCCAAATCGGCGTCGAGGTACTTTATTTGGTGAGGCATGGCTTCACTGCGAACCAAAGAACCGGTACTATTGCCATTAGCGCCCATCCCGTGATAGGTAATTCCCGGACGACTATTGAGTAATTGAATGCCGTCTAAATAGAGCACCTGCTGTAAACTGTCTGTTTTTTCCCAGTGAAAAGTAAGGCTGTGATAAAGGGTGTCTAAGGTCCATTCAACCATCCCGGCGGCGCTATCAATGTTCTTATCCAATACATTATACGCGGAATCCAATTTCAGTGAAAAGCAGCTGTCGCCCAGCGGAGTAAAAATTCTAACCTTGTCAAACACCCAATTTGCTTTGTCGTCACCCATGCCTTTCACCATTACATAGCCGCTGCTGTCGTGTGTGTAAACGGTAATGGCCGACATACCCCAGCGGCCCATATCCGATGGCTTGGCGGCACGTATCGATGTAAACGGTGCATTGCTTTCGCTGTAGTAATGGGCGGGGTTGTTTGTTTTTGCCAGGTGGAAGGGAAAGAAAAACCCCGGAGCCCCTGTATGGTTGGGGTTGAGCGATTGTAGATTTTTTTGCATTCGTCGGGATAAAGTACCTGCCTGCACATGAGAGCCGCCAAAGTGCGCCACAGCAATTTGTTCGTCGCCACAGAGATTCAATTGCTCGTACTTATCAAAAAAGTGTTTGGCTGCTGATGCGTCACCATAGTGGGTGAGCAGGGCATTTTGTGCTTTTAGAAATGGATAAAGCCGCTCGATTTCGCTCAATGTCTTAGGCGATTGTGCCATAAGAGCGGACATCCATAACGAAAAAGTGATGCCTAAAATGCGTTTCATGGGGTTTGATTGCTTTTTTTCCATTCTTGATAACTGTCCATAATGGCCTCGGTAAGCCATTGTGCTACGACGGATGCGCCTTTGGGGGTAAAGTGTACGTAATCAGAAGCGGCCAATGGCGGATCGTTGGTTACCCATGATTCCATAGAGTTTTCGCCGCCCATGGCTTCAAATATGTCCCAATAAGCGACCCCTCGGTTAAATGCCGCTTCCTTTAGCGCGTCTCTCACGTCGATAAGGTGAGGGAAGGTTTCCATGTTTGTGCGGACTTTCGTCGCCATGTCGCTGGGGCCAATAAACAATATATCGGCATTGGGGAAGCGTTTTTGGAAAACGGCGATTTCCCTTTCCATCCGACTCCCATAAGCTTCGGCTCGTTTTTTAGCGTCGATGTAGGGAACCACATTTCCACCAAATTGCAAGATCAGTAGCTTAACTTCGTCTGCGGCAAAATGTCCGGTGAAGTGCTGTGTGTTGATGTTGGAAAAAAACGTACCGGACGCACCTCTCAAAGCGATGTTGTCTACGATAATGCCACTTGTGCTTTGAGCAGAGTAACCATACCAGTCGGCAGAGGGGCCATCAAAAGTCAAACGTATATTGTCGGTTGGATGGGGGAGGTTTATTCTCTTTGGCGAGACAGATCCCGGATGAATGATTAGTTCGGAAAAGATTGAGTCATTTGAGGTAGCAGCAACAACGACCGTATCAACAACATTCCCAAAGTACAAATCGATAACGTCGTATGAGCGAATCTTCTTGTAACCCGATTTGCTCGGTCCAATGTCCACGTATGGATTCTTCACTGAGTCGTTGGTCTCGTAGCGTGATATTGAAATCAACGGACCGTATTCGTTGTGGGTGATGTTGGTGTCTTTTTTCCCAAAGCCCGGATAGCGTTTCCAATGGTTTGATGCTTCGCTTCTGATCGACCATGATTTCACCAGAGGAGTGAAGGACTGCAATCCCGGGCCATTGCCACCAAAAGAACGCTGTAATTCCTCTCTTAATCTGGCGGTTATGCGGTCACCTTCAATTTGTGAGTCGCCGTAGTGCAGCACGCGGGTCATTTTACTGCGGTGTTTATTGATGTGTGCAAAAAAGTTATGCAGTGGATGGTCGCCTGTTTTATCCCATTGTAAATCCCTGGGAGGCGGCGTGTATACTTCTTCCACCTTTTTTTTAGTGGTGTCTTTATCGCTAATTATCTCCGTTGAGATATCTACGGAGTCGATAACAGCATCTTGCTTGCTGCGCTTGCCTCGTACGTCAATTTCGTGATAGTCTTGAAGCAAACGTTCCATGTCCACCGAACGGCCACTACCTTTGGTGAGGTCTTCTTCGGTGGGAAACATCAATTCAAATGGACCAATTCTTCTTCCGTCCAGTTTTACGAAAATGCCAAGAAAAATAAGCAGACCAATTCCCGCCAACAAGGTCAGTGTGTGCCACGGAGATATGAAGTCCTTTTTGTTCATTGTTTTTTCTGCGGTATGTAGAGTACTTGCCCAACATCGATCATCGTGCCAGTTAAGTGGTTGTGAATGATGATGTCTTCCGCTGTAACGCCCGTGAATTTTTGCGCAATAATCCACAATGACTCGCCTTCTTGCACGGTGTAGGGGACCGAGTTATCAATATCAATGGTTTTTTTCTCTACCGGTTTAGGTGGTGCTTGGGTGGTTTGTTGTCCTTTGGGAACAGAAATGATGAGTTTTTGTCCGACGTAAATTCTGTCGCTGCGCAATTTGTTCCAACGGATGATGTCATTGACACTTACCTTCTCTCTTTCTGCGATGACCGACAAGCTTTCCCCTTGGCGCACCACCACTTCTTTAAATTCTGTGGGCTTGTCCACTTTCATTTGCGAAGCAATAAAATCTTCTTTTGCCAATGTTGATAGCGAATCTATGGACGCCATTTCGTATGAAGGAACAAAGAGTCGTGTGTTAGATGAAGGTAAAACACGAAAGAGCAGGTGGGGATTGGCGCGTTTCCACGTAATATTTGCGGCGTTTGAGTGTGCAGCCATTTGTTTTAAATCAATAGGACCGTTTATTTCCACCGGTTGCCAGTGACCGTCGTCAAATGTTTGGGCGAAAAAGGCTGATTTGTATGATTCATCCAATGGCTCAGCTGAAGGTGCTTCGCATCCATCGCTGTTGATCAGCCTTTCAAAGGCCAAAGCAGCCAGGTAAGGGTGGCGGCGCTCGTCTACAGAGTCATTGATGTTGAGTCCATATCGCACGGCTTGAACTTCACTTAGGTCAAACCAATTATCGGCATGACCAAAGGCGGCATAAAAAACGATGTTGCTGTCAACCTCGGGAAACAGCGACATTACTTTAACCCGTTCTTTCCATTCCCCAAGAGCAATGGCTTTCTGCTGCGCGTTGACGGCAGAGGAGCAAAGGAGTAAGTATAAAAATAGTATGCTGTTTCGCATGAATTTGTCTAAGATATCGGCAGTTTTTTATATTTGGCTTATGGAAATTTATTCAAACCAAATAACGTGCAAGATAAAAGCCAATGGCAAAACCATAGGACTATAGCGAAAAATTTTGTTAAGTGTGTAGTAAGGCAGATTTTAGACCTTTTCCTAAGATTCTCAGTTTGGGTATTATAAATAGATAATCTAGCTTCCAGCTCACGGCTCATCCTTCACAACTCAATGCATCTTACATAGCGCTCAATCACATCAAAAGACTCGGCCAGTTCACTTCCCAGAAATCCACTGATGTCATCGTAGGTGATGCTGTACTGATATGCCAAGCGAATTTTTTCGGCTGTTGGACGAAAGGACCAGTGCCACTTTTCTTCAAAATATCCGTCGTCCCGCCAATTGTTAAAGGCTTGATAGGGTTGAAAAAAGCCGTAATCCGCTGCGTGTTTTACCAGCCATTCGTACATGGCTTTTCCTTGCGGTGTATCGAAATAGCTGGGTTCTACCGTGTTTAAATCAAAGTCGGTTCCCCAGTGGTGTCTACTGGTGCCCGGCATGGAACTATACTCCAGTATTTGTGCCACCTTTTCTTGAGAGCTTCCACTAAAACGGTTGTATTTGTTGTTCCAAATGGTTTTCTGCCGATAATACGAGCGGTATGCCGATACAACCTCCAAAGACACCCCATCGCGGGCGGCGTGCTTGCACATTTTCACCAAAGAATCAACCACTTCCGTTCGAAGATAATGACCGCTGTGCGAGGCAAATCGATCGGGCACTTTACTAAAGTCGGGGTGCGCATTCGCCTCAAACTTCCCCAATAAATCGTCTTTGGTAAAACGAACCGGACTTTCACTTTCACTCAATGACGAAAATGAAAGGAAGCCAATAATGAGTATCCAGTAGGGCATGGGTTTATTTGCTAAGACTAAGACTAAGACAATGACTAAGACTAAGACAATGACAATGACAATGACTGGAATGAAATCATAATTATGTTGGTCGTACTTTCAACATTCAAATCACATTATTTCAACCCCAGTCTATACAATTTTCTTATTGGCTAGGCTAGAAAGTTCGATAGCAAGGCTTGCGAACCCCGATAGCTATCGGGGTAAAATCAAGGAGTTTACATTAGTAAATGACTTGATTTTAGACTGAGCATAACGAAGCTATCGGACTTTCTAGACAGCCAAAGTGTTACAAGCGGTTTTTGAGTTCCTTATTTAAAGCCTCCAAGAACTCCTCCGTAGTGAGATAGTGTTCCGGCTTCATTTCACTTCCGTGAATACATAAAGCCAAATCTTTGGTCATCATGCCTTTTTCCACGGTATCAACGCACACACTTTCCAATGTTTGGGCAAAATTGATAAGTTCTTGGTTGCCGTCAAGTTTACCGCGGTGTGCCAATCCTCTTGTCCACGCAAAGATGGAGGCGATGGGATTGGTGGAGGTCTTTTTACCTTGTTGATGCTGTCTGTAGTGACGCGTTACCGTTCCGTGTGCTGCCTCGGCTTCTAGGGTTTTCCCGTCCGGAGTTACTAGTACAGAGGTCATCAGACCTAAAGAACCAAAGCCCTGCGCGACGGTGTCCGACTGTACATCGCCGTCGTAGTTTTTACAGGCCCAAACAAATGCACCTTCCCACTTCAATGCAGAGGCAACCATGTCGTCGATCAAACGGTGTTCATAAACGATACCTTCCTGGTCAAATTTTGCTTTAAACTCATTTTGATAGACCTCTTCGAAGATGTCCTTAAAACGACCATCGTATTTTTTTAGGATGGTGTTCTTGGTACTCAAATACAAAGGCCATTTCTTTTCCAGTGCCATATTGAAACATGAGCGGGCGAAACCGTAGATGGATTCGTCGGTGTTGTACATACTCATGGCCACACCACCACCTTCAAAGTTATATACGTCAAAGGTTTGTGGTTCACTGCCGTCTTCCGGGGTGAAGGTCATGGTGAGTTTACCTTTGCCTTCAATCACGGTGTCGGTGGCTCTATATTGGTCTCCAAAGGCGTGACGGCCAATAACGATGGGTTTGTTCCAAGTGGTTACCAATCTCGGTACATTGCTGCAAATAATGGGTTCACGAAAAACGGTTCCACCGAGAATATTTCGGATGGTTCCGTTGGGCGAACGCCACATTTTTTTGAGTTTAAACTCTTCAACACGTTGCTCGTCGGGCGTGATTGTTGCACATTTGATTCCCACATTGTACTTCTTGATGGCATTGGCAGCATCTACGGTTATCTGATCGTCGGTGGCATCACGGCTCTCCATACCCAGGTCGTAGTACTTGATATCTAAGTCTACATATGGTAATATGAGTTCGTCTTTAATAAATTTCCAAATAATTCGGGTCATTTCGTCTCCATCGAGTTCTACAACCGGATGAGCTACTTTGATTTTTTGCATGATAAACGTTTTTTGAATTAATAATCGAGTTTTAGATCAAGTTGATCTATGAGTTTTTGCGTGATGGGATGCGCATCTAAAATATTAGAGAGCTTTTCCTGAGGCGATTTAACACCTGTATCGGCCTCTTGTTCAATAACATTTAATTGTAATTCAATTGCGCCATGGCCTAATTTATCACGCAAATAGGCCATCATTTCTGTTTGGCATTCGCCGATGATGTTACGCTGTGTTTCGGAGTGTAGGGTGATTTCTATCACGTAATCATCTTTCTTAACCGGCTTTAGCGACTGCAAGGTGCTGTAAAGTAAAGTGTGATTGCCGTCGTTTTTCTTGTCGATAAAAAGGCGATAAAACTGCTGCAATTGCTCTGCATCTAAGGAAAAATCAGCAGATTTTTCTACCACTTCTTCGCTTTTGTCGCCCTCATTTTCTTGCGCTTCTTTGTTGGATTTCAACTTAGAGTTGATGGAAAAGCCACGACGTGCCTTGTCTCGATTGCCCAGTTTTGGTATTGGTTTGACATCCTCGGACTTTACCTCCGGCGAACTTTGTTTTACTTCCGGCTCAACGTTCTTATTAACTTCCTGAACGGGTGGAGCAGGGTTGGCAAGGGGAGGCGGAGGTTTCACCTCTTGAGGTTTAGGTGTTTCTTGTGGCGGAGGTGGCGGAGGTGGCGCTGGAGATGGAGACTTTGCTGCTGGAGCTGCTGCTTGAACTTGTCCGGTGGTTTTTACCGGTGGTTGGTCATTTTTTTTTTCTTCGTCCTGGCTTCCGGCCAGGCGAAGTAAAGTAAGTTCTGTCAGTAATTGCGGTTGTTGTGCGCGCTTGTAATTGAAATCTGCATCTTGTAAATGTCTCAATGCAAATTCCAACCAAGCAGAAGTGCACTTACTGGCCTGGGCTTGGTATTGCTCTTGTAAATCAGAAGAGACACTGAGCAGGCCTAAGGTTCGCGGGTCTTTGCACATCCACAAATCGCGAAGGTGAGAGGCCATGCCACCGATGAATAAGTGTAGGTCAAATCCGCGATCGATGATTTCCCCAAGAGTGCTTAGGGCTGTAACGGCATCGCTTTGGAGTAAGGCGTCGGTGATGCGGAAATAGTAATTGTAATCAAGCACGTTGAGAAGTTCCGTAGTGGCTTCAAAAGTGATGTTTTTTTGGGTAAACGAACTGATACGGTCGAAGATTGACAAGGCATCGCGAAGAGCGCCATCGGCCTTTTGTGCAATTAAGTGTAAAGATCGCTCGTCATAGGTGATGCCTTCTTTCTCGGCTATTTTCTTAAGGTGCTGATGAATATCGTCGACGGTGATTCTTCGAAAGTCATAAATCTGACAACGACTGAGTATGGTAGGTAAAATTTTGTGTTTTTCCGTGGTTGCAAGAATGAAAATGGCGTGTGATGGCGGTTCTTCAAGCGTTTTCAGAAAAGCGTTGAATGCGCCGGCCGACAGCATGTGCACTTCATCAATAATGTAAACTTTGAATTGACCAACCTGTGGAGCGAAACGCACTTTGTCGGTAAGCTCACGGATGTCATTAACAGAGTTATTAGAAGCAGCATCCAGTTCAAAAATATTGAACGAGTAATCGGTTTGATCCTCTTCGGAAGTGCGATTGATGATTTTGGCAAGGATGCGCGCACAAGTGGTTTTTCCGACACCGCGGGGGCCGGTAAACAACAAAGCTTGACTGAGTTGGTTGTTGCTGACAGCATTCAGCAAAGACGTGGTAATATGCTGCTGACCAACAACCGTTTCAAAGGCTTGCGGGCGATATTTTCGTGCGGATACAACAAATGGTTCCATGTCGACAAAGATAAGCCCTTAAAGAAGTGTTTGCAAGTTTTTTATCAATAATCACCGATGGTTTCCGGGAGTTGAGCCAATGCGTCAGCTAGTTGCTCATCATTGGGGGCAACACCGTGCCATTTGTGGGTTCCAGTCATGAAATCCACACCACTACCCATTTCCGTTCTCATTACCATGACCACCGGTTTTCCCTTGCCCGACAAATCAATAGCGCGTTTTAAACCGTCAATAACGGCCTTTAATTCGTTGCCGGCAGCTAAGTGCACAACCTCCCAGCCGAATGCGGCAAATTTTTCACCAATATTACCTAAGTCAAGCACGTCTTCGGTATCACCGTCAATTTGGCGACCATTGGCATCTATGGTAGCGATGAGGTTGTCAACTTTTTTGGAACCTGCGTACATAGCGGCTTCCCAGATCTGTCCTTCTTGAAGCTCCCCGTCACCGTGAAGAGAGAAGACGAGCTTATTGTCTTGGTTGCGTTTCTTGGCCAATGCAGCACCTATGGCAACGGAAAGCCCTTGTCCCAAGGAGCCTGACGCAATTCGCACACCAGGTAAGCCTTCATGGGTGGTGGGGTGGCCTTGTAATCGCGTGTCAATTTTTCTGAATGTGTGAAGTTCGTCGACGTCAAAATATCCACTACGAGCAAGAACGCTGTAGTAGACAGGCGAAATGTGACCGTTAGACAAGAAAAATAAATCTTCACCAATTCCATCCATATCAAACGACTTAGGGTCGTGGGTCATGATGTGTTTGTAAAGTGCGACGAAGTACTCTGTACATCCTAGAGAACCTCCTGGGTGTCCTGAGTTTACTGCGTGAACCATGCGAACAATGTCGCGGCGTACTTGGTGGCAAAGGTCGATGGATTCCTGAATATTGTGGGGCATGTTTAGGGTATTCTAAGTTAGCGGCAAAGGTAACAAATGTAGTTTTAAAATTTCCACGTGTTTTTTTATTGTTTGTTTGTTACTTTTGTTTCCTTGAATCCTTCTTCTACGAATTGAAATTAAAGCAAAAGAATGTCGCTCATAAAAATATATGTCATTGAAGATGACATGTTTTACGCAAGATACCTCAAACATCACTTGTCTTTAAATGAAGATAACGAGGTCGAAATTTTTAACTCGGGTAAGGATATTTTGAAGGGTGGTTTAGATCGCCCGGACATTATTACTTTAGATTATTCACTTCCAGATATAGATGGTTTAACTTTATTGTCCGATTTACAAAAGCGATGGAAAAATGTGCCCATTATAGTAATTTCCGGTCAGCAAGAGGTGTCAACTGCGGTAAAGTTGTTAAAGAAAGGAGCGTACGACTACATCGTAAAAGACGACGATACCAAAGATCGTTTGTGGGCAATCATCAATAGAATTCGCGAAAATGTTGGTTTGCGTGACCAATTGGAACGCCTACAGGCTGAAGTAGATGCACAATACGACTTTACCAAGATTATTGGTAACTCACCGGTTATGCAGCGCATTTTTGACATGATGAAAAAAGGGTCTCGCAGCAATATCACCGTTTCTATTACCGGGGAGACAGGAACAGGAAAAGAATTAGCTGCCAAGGCCTTGCACTACAATTCACAGCGCAGTGACAAACCTTTTGTTGCGGTTAATATTGCCGCAATCCCCAAAGAACTCATCGAGAGTGAACTCTTTGGTCATGAAAAAGGAGCATTTACTGGTGCCGTTAGTACCAGAAAGGGGAAATTTGAAGAGGCACATAAAGGGACCCTGTTTCTCGATGAAATTGGTGAAATGGACATCAACCTACAAAGTAAATTGTTGCGAGCTTTACAAGAACGTGAAATCACGAGGGTAGGGGGGAATAAAGTAATTCAGGTTGATGTACGTGTTATTGTAGCAACCCATCGAAATCTTTCTGAAGAGGTGAAAGCCGGAAACTTTAGAGAAGACCTCTATTACCGCTTGCTGGGATTACCCATTGAGCTTCCGCCATTGAGAGATAGAGGCAATGATATTCTCTTGCTGGCAAAGAGCTTTCTGGAAAATTTTTGTGCTGAGAATCAAATGGGAGCAAAGCGTTTATCTAATGCCGCACAAAAAAAACTACTCAACTACCATTGGCCGGGTAATGTACGTGAATTGCGCGCCATCATTGAACTGGCTGCTGTAATGACGGAAGGAGATGTAATCGAATCAGATCACGTCAATTTCAACAATACAGAAGAAATCTCCGACGTGGTTTTTGAAGAAGGAACCCTGCGCGACTACACCTGTAAAATCATTGAATATTTCCTAAAAAAGTACGATAACAACGTTGTTGAAGTAGCTAAAAGACTTGATGTGGGAAAATCTACAATCTACCGAATGATCAAAAACGATGAAATAAACGTTTAGTATTAATTAATCATTACCAGGAACCATCAAAAAGCTATACGACATATCAGGTTTGCGTGAAGAAACCGACGACGCTTTTGTCAATGAAATGCTGGCGCTATTCGTCGAAACAACACCTGTGGCCCTTGAGGAGATTGAACTGTCTATGCAAAACAATCAACCAAAAGTGTTGGGTGATACCATGCATAGAATAAAGTCTTCACTGCGGATTTTGAGAATTTCAAATTTGGTATCAATGGCGCAAGAATTAGAAGACCTTGGCAGAAAAGAAGGTGAAATAGACGTGGAAAAAACCAATCAATTTATCAAAATACTCAATGCCTGCCTGGATCAAATGCGGGAAGAGTTAGACGGGGATTTGTAGTCGTTTGATTTATTGGGTGGGTCAAGACCTACTCTGATCGGATTTCAATTTTTCCGTTCATACTTACGGGTACGGCGGTCTCTCCACCATCCGGATTTTGTGCGTAAATCGTCCCTTCAAAATTCATATCGATTACCCCTGAACTTATCCACCCGGTTTCAGGTTCTACTTTAAAATATGACCGCATTTCTCCGTTTATGTCATACCTGTTTTTACCTTGATGTTCTTTATCGGGTTTTAGGGTGCTTTTTCCTTCGATGATATAACCGTTTTTATTGGCTGTTTTTAGTGTGTATGTGTGGTTGGCCATGCCTTTCACGTTGCTGTGATAAGGTGCGCTGTAGGACCAACTTTCGCCAACGGCTACCGGTTTTTTTGGCAATACAGCCACCGACATTTCCAAGTGACTGGTCAGCGCCTCGTAGCCGTAAACATCGTCCAGCATTCGACGCACCTCAGCTTGTTGACCGGGCGACATCTGAACTGCCGCAAAAGCGTTTTGCATGACGTTATCTATACCATCGATGTTTTTTACCCTACCGTTGGTTTGGAACGTCACTTGAAAAGGTGTCAAATTTAATCGACTAAAAATGACTGCGGCAAAATCACTGCTGTCAATTTTTTTCGAGTCAAATCCCATCCGACCAAACGGTGACTGTACCTTGAACCGTAAATCGCGAAACTGCGCCTGCATAACTACTTCGTTTTTGTCTACACTTTTTGGCTCAAGTTTTATATCAGTTATGTACTCTGTATTGATGTCAATATTTTGGCCGTCGATGGTTTGCTTCAATACTGCAATGGTTGAAGCTTTCTGCCAATAGCTTTTATCCATTTCCGGTTGTAATACAATCATGTGTTTATCGGACTGACATGCCACTATGGAAAATATAAATAAAAAAGCTAAGTATCGCATGTTGGTTTTTTTGAAGTTGATGCAAATGTAGTGTGTTTGCGAGGCAAAACAAAAATTTTACAGGGCTTTACATTCATCCGTTCATCATTCACCGGTATCAATATCACTCTCCCCAAAGTGGTTGATTTATAAGGAAGGTGGTGTTTGGTCAGTTCTAGAAATAAATGCCGTGCCCCCTGAGCCCTCTTCCGGGTGAAAACTCTACTGCTGGGAATGGTATTTTTACCACATTGATGGCGTGGAATAAAGTGCGGAGGAATTTGTTTTTAACGGGTATCTTGGTCATGTCAATATCCAGGGATGCAAAGAATTGTGGTGCACGTTCGAGATAGGCGAATTCGGGTCTGCTGGCTTGGTTGTCGGCGTCGCCGGTGATCATCCCACGACCGCTATAACCGGCGGAGAGACAAAGCCACTCGGGCCAGATGTCCCAGCCAAAGCTGCCCGGACTAACCGACAGCCAATAGGTCTGGCCGTTGTAGTCTTTCAGCCAAGAAGACCAGAGAGATTCACCAAGCATCTCCGGACGGAGTTTGCGGTAAGGACTTTCGTGAAAAGAGAATTTGAGCATGATTCTCTGCTCCTGCCAAAGTGCTTCTTGACCAATAGCCAAAGCGGAGCCACCGGTGTTTGCAATAAAGTCGCCGGTAGAAAACCCCCACTGCTCGCTGAAACCATCGAAAATTTCTACCGTGGCCAAAAACAACCATCCAGGCAGTGCCCCGTACCATATGGCCTTTCTGTTTTTTACCCCTGCCCAGCGCATGGCTCTAATGCCGGTTACGGCCGTGTAATAGGCGGTGGTTGCGTGCCCAAGTTTATCCATGCCCAGCCAATCGCGGTTGTCGTTGTTGAACTGAAAAGAGGTTTGTGGATAATCGGCATACCAGAGTTGGTATAGCCCAGCCAATGTAGCAGTACCGCCAAGGGTAGAACCAATAACCAAGGTATTGAGCCGTTGTTTGTTCAGGGTGTCTGAAGGCGTTAGTATGCGCTCGGAAAAGGATGCTTGTGCGTGACTAGCAAACTGTGCAAATAAAAGAAAAATCAGCGTCGTATGCCTTGTTTTTGTAACCATTGCACGTAGCGTTGCTTGTTGATTTCGTGTTCGCGATTGTTGCGGGCAAAACTGTGATAACCGGGCACATCGGGGTTGGCACACATGTAATAGTAATTGTGCTGTTCGGCGTTGAGCACCGCTTCAATGGCAGTTACGCTCGGAAAACCTATCGGTCCGGGAGGTAAGCCGCTGTAAAGGTACGTATTGTATGGTGAATCAAATGTCAAGTCATCGTAAAGAACGCGCCTCGGACTAAAGGTCGGATCAGATTGCTGGATCGCAAATATCACGGTGGGATCGGATTGTAATTTCCAATTGTCTCTAAGTCGATTGAGATACAATCCCGCTACCTTGGCCATTTCATCACGCTTGATGGTTTCGCGCTCAACTATCGATGCCAGAATACTCACGCGGTGCGGACATAAATTGATGGCTTTGGCCTTTTCTCTTCGGTCGTCGCTCCAAAAGGAGTGGTACTCAACAATCATGCGTTCCACCCATCTATCGGCGGAGGTGTTCCAGTAAAACTCGTAGGTGTTGGGGATAAACACAGCGCGGTTGTTCTGTTTGTTGATTTTATCTGGCCAACTGCGATTGGCGTTGTTAATTTCTCGAAGAATAGAAACGCTGTCGGCTTCGATATGACGGGCAATTTTTCCGGCCAGCTCTTCTTTGTTATTGACGTGATTAAAGGTGACGCGAACTGGCGTTTGGTTTCCACTGCGCAAGAGGTTGATCACTTCGTTCATGGTGTAGTTGGCAGGAATGACATATCTGCCTGGTTTGATGTTGTTGTGCAGGTTTTTTTGTTGCGCAAACAAACCAAAAACGGCCGTATCAGCTCTGGTTTCCCACTGAGCAATTTGATGCATAAGATCTTGATAGGCGCTCCCGGTGGGAATCAACACTTCCTTGCTTTGCTTTTCTGTTAAGAAGGGCTTTTTCCAAACTTGAAAGTAGAACCAACCCAACATGGCACCAAGTAATAGGGCACCTACCACTATAAATCCTATCAGTATGCGAAAAATATTTTTCATGGTTTTTATTCTTTCAATCAATTGCTGTTTTTGGCCTTGGCTTCTTTGACCAAAGATAAAAGATACGACATTTGCTCTTTTAATTCCGGATTGTCGGGGTCGTTTTTATGGGCTCTTTTGAGAATGTCAATTGCGTCTTTATAATTCTTGTCTTGATAATGCAACCCGGCAATTTTCACGTAGGCGGGCATGTAATCTGGGTCAGCATCTATGGCTTTGCTATATGCACTAATGGCACTCTGCGATTGCCCTTGCAATTGATAGAGGTAACCCAAGTTGTTCCATACCACCGGATCTAATGGTTGTAGCTCTATCAGTCTTTGGTAAAGCAGCCCGGCACTTTCAAATCGTTTGAGCTTGATGTCGATGATGGCGGCTTTTTGCAAAAAATCGGGGTGATGAGGTGCCAATTCAATCGCTTTCCCTATAAAAATATGTGCGGGATTCATTTGTTGAAGTTGGTTATATGCCTCAGCGATTCGGTAGGCCGTCCAAGCATCTCGGTTGCTGAAGTCTTGTTGGTTTAAATCATTCACGGCATTGTAAAAATGCGATTGGTGGTACTCCGCAACGGCGCGGTGGTTATTGAGTAAATGGTGGTACTGTATCCATTCGTGCTTGAAGGTGTCTTTTCCGGCTGTTCGAAGCAATACAAATGCCGAGTCGAGTAAAAACGACCAATTGTCGAAGCGCTCAAACTGCTGCAGATAAGCGTTGATTCGGCTGCGCAAATCTGGATTGGGGTTATTGATGGCCACCAATCCGGCAAAGATCTTGTTTGATTTGTTCCTGGAAATGGTATCGCTGTAGTCTTTTCGAACGTAATGGTCGTGAACAAACACGTGTGGGATGTCGCTCGAGCCCGAGCTCGGCATGTGGCATTCAACGCAATTGTTGTCAACGGCCTTTCGTTTTCCTGCGTCTTCTGTACACACATCTCCACTTGAGCTATGACAGTCTTTACAGGTGTTATTAAATACCTCACTGCCGGTTATCTTCACGCTTTTGTGGGGATTGTGACAGGAGGTACAGACGTATTCTTCGGGAGCACTTTGGAAGCATTTACTCATTTTAAAGCGGTCGACGTGAGAGGCCATGATGAATGAGGAGGAGTCACCTTCATATCTCGGTGTATAAACATCCATAACCTCTTTGAGGTGCATACCGGGAATAAAGTCGAAAAAGGACTTACCTTCTTTGAGAACGGCATTGCCTTGCAGGTGACAGCGGGAGCAGAGTTCAAAGCGCAGTTGCGCTGTTAGTCTGGCCGGGTTGACAATGCTGTAGTCGGCATGCAGTGCGGTATCGGTGATGTCGCCACGACTAATTTTGGCCACGTGGGCACTTCCGGGGCCGTGACAACGTTCGCAGTCGATGCCTTGAGGTACACTTTTAAATTTATTTTCTGAACCAAGCACAAATTCAGTAGGCATGGCGTTGTGACAGCTCATGCACTCCAATCCGATAATGCGTGAAAAACGGCTATTGGCCCCGTCTTCATAACCGGGAGGTAGGTCGGCTTGATCACTTTGTACGTACCAAGTAATGGGGGCTTGGTAGTAGTGGTTGTTGATGGAGAAAATGTGGGAGTTGGTGTGCTGTCCGGAACCTATGATGTCATCAACTCTTTGTTCTAGTTTATGTACGGTGTCTTTGTTGTTGTTCAGACGGTACTCAATAACATATAATGCTTTTTCCTTCCATCGGGCAATATAGTAGAAGTTGTTGATGTCGTCGTAAACGGGAGGGTGGTTGTGAAAATCAGCTTTACTCTTAGCGGGATGAGCGTGATCGTAAGATTGGCCCATGCCAGTTTGAATATAGGTTTCGTATATGTCGGCGTGACAGCCTTTACATGTTTCAATGCCCACATAGTGCAAGCTGTCCCCATGCGCCCAAAATGGCAGCTTGTCATCAGCTTCAGCAAGTTTGCTTTTGGGGTTCTGACAAACGGTCGCCAGCAAGACAATACACAATAAAAGTCCTGAAAAAACACCCCATTTTCGTATGCTACCCTTCATCATAATAATCTACACTGCCATTAAAAACTTTAGTGGCAGGTCCTTTAAGCCAAATGTTTATATATTTGGTATTCTTTCGTTCAAGAGAAACGCTGAGTGTCCCGCCCAAGGTATGAATGGTGTATTCAGCTTCGTTTTTATTGTCTAAAAATGCCGCCGTAATGGCGCAAGCGGTCACCCCAGTGCCACAACTGTAGGTTTCGTCTTCAACGCCTCGCTCGAAGGTGCGCACGTTTAGAACGCCGTCATCCATACGTTGCATAAAGTTCACATTGATGCCTTGCTCAACATAGGCCGGTTCATTACGGAATTTCCTGCCCTTTTCACTGACGTTAATTTCCGCAACATTACGCTCCTTCACGACCAGATGTGGTGAGCCGGTGTCTAATTCATAACCGGGAGATACAACTTTAGGAATATCTGCTTTGTTCATTTGCAGCCTCACTTCACTGTCGCCGGTAATTTCAGCACGGTGTATGCCATCTGGCGCTTTGAAGCTGGTCATGTTACCAATTATGCCCAATTGAAATGCAAAATGAACTATGCAACGGCCACCATTTCCACACATCGAGCTCAAGCCTCCGTCGCTGTTGAAATAGACCATTTCAAAATCAGCTTCGCTGTGATTTTCTAATAACATAAGTCCATCGGCACCAATGCCAAAACGTCTATGACACATTTTCTTAATCCACTCGCTATTAGTATGTCTAACGCGTTTGTCTCTGTTATCAATGATGATGAAATCATTGCCAGTGCCGTGGTATTTCACGAACTGTAAGGTCATGATAAAGTGATTTTAATCGTTCATTTTTACGTTGTAAAATTACTCGGTAAAGCGGTTAAACCTCTGTTAAAAGCTACAATCACCGTATGCACATTGTTAAAATGGAATAATTTTCGAATAAATTTGGCAATGTGTCTAATACGGCCATTTGACCGTGTTATTTTTGACATTAATCAAATAAATATTTAATAGTTATGACTAAACGTATTTTATTTTCTGTAGTCACTGCAGTTATTACCGGTGCGGTTACCTTGGTAGGATATAAGTTGTTTTTCGAAAAGCCGGAAGTGACCATTATTAAGGAAGAACCATCAAGTTGGGTTAGGTTGGCATCAGGAACTGCTGTGGCCGAAGGTGTTAATTTTGTTGACGCTGCAGAGTTTGCCTTGCCTACTGTGGTGCACGTAAAAACAGCCACGCCAACCCGCAGACGCCCTATGAATCCCATTGAGGAGTTCTTTTTTGGTCCGCAGCCACAGCGGCCACAAATTCAGAGAGGAACAGGGTCCGGAGTCATCGTTAGTCCGGATGGATACATCGTCACCAACAACCATGTGATTGCCAATGCAGCAGAAATCGAAGTGGTGCTCAATGACGGTAAAGAGCTTCCGGCCCGAGTTGTGGGCACCGATCCTTCCACCGATTTGGCGCTTATTAAAGTTGACTATTCTGATTTAACCCCGGCTATTTTTGCCAATTCCGATGAAGTACGGGTAGGTGAGTGGGTGTTGGCTCTGGGGAACCCATTCAACTTAACCAATACGGTAACCCATGGCATCATCAGTGCCAAGGGACGTTCCATTAATATTATCAATCGTCATTTACAAGGAGCCAATACCGCCATCGAAGCCTTTATTCAAACCGATGCGGCGGTAAATCCCGGAAACTCTGGCGGTGCTTTGGTTAATACTCGTGGCGAACTCATTGGTATCAACACAGCCATTTCTTCTCGCTCTGGAAGTTTTGAGGGGTATTCCTTCGCCATCCCCAGTAATATTGTAAAGAAGGTAATGGAAGATATCGTAGAGTTTGGTGTTGTACAGCGTGCATTTATCGGTGTACAGATTGCAGAGTTGTCGCAAACAAAAGCCCGTGATCTCAAACTAGACAATCGCAATGGCGTTTTGGTAACCGGTTTATCTAAAGGCGGGGCGGCCGAAGAAGCTGGTTTAAAAGAAGACGATGTTATTGTTTCGGTAGATGGTTACGAAGTGAAAACACCATCACAGCTCCAAGAGCGTATCGGCCGTAAAAGACCAGGTGATTCCGTTACTGTAGAAGTGATTCGTAAAGGAAAAAGCAAGAAGTTTGATATGATCCTTCGCAATGAAGAAGGAACAACCGACGTGCTAGAAAAAGATGTGATTGCCTCTGAACTTGGCTTGGGAGCAGACTTTGAAGAGATAGAGAAGGAAGACAAGGAGCGTCTCAACGTGAAAGGAGGATTGAAAATAACCGAACTTCGCAGTGGCAAACTTATGCGCGAAGGTATCCCTGAAGGCTTCATCATTACGCACGTGGAGCGCAAACCTGTAAGTACCGTTGATGAATTAAAGGCCATTCTTACAGACCTAAAGAAGGGACAAGGTGTCATGATTGAAGGACGTTATCAAGACGGGCGAAGAGGATTCTTTGCCTTTGAATGGTAATGCCAATATTTGATTGATCTAAAACGCGGGAAGAACCCGCGTTTTTTATTTTAACATTAGCTTTGTAGAGAAATTACAATTTTACATGTCATGAAAAAAAAATACATACTTCTTCTTTTAAGTGGGCTTTTCTTTACCATAAATCTAATTGGACAAAGCTACCCCCTTCCAGAGTTGATATATTACAAGTTTGATGAAGATCCGCTTATTGTCAACGATGCCTCTAATCCCGTTGGCGTAAATCCAACTTTAATCATTGGCAACGGCTTAACTTTAGGAGGGACCGGTATGTTTGGAACCGCTCTTCAGGGAACGGGAACGCCTAGTTCAACCAATAGAATAAGTACGGGGTGGGCGACTTCTCTTACTTCTTCATTTACCATAGGATTCTGGTCTAATATCACTACACCGAGCTCTACGCTGTGGTATATTTTTGGTGATAATACGGCATCCAGCTTTCGTTGTTTAACCAATGGTTCTGCAGGAGCTAATAACTGGATGTTGAGTTGCTTTAGCTGTGGCATGCCTGATGTAATTGCATTTAATGGAGCGGATTCTGGGGCTAATTACACACACTTTGTTTATGATGCGACAGCGTCTATGATGCGTGCATATGTCAATGGTGTAAAAGTTGATTCAGCGAATGTTATTGGTAATGTGACATTATCAGGAAATAATTTTACCGTTGGCGCATATGGTTCAAGTACAGGTTTGTCCGGCTCTATGGATGAATTTAGACTATACAGTCGCGCGTTAACCGATGCGGAAATTTTAGCAACGTACAACATTGAGTTAGGTGCCTGCTCAATGCCTACGAACGTTACCCTCGATTCTGCAGGTTGTGACGAACTAACCATTTCTTGGGATTCCGATACAGGTGTTGTTGCAAGCTATTTAGAATACGGTCCTCCGGGTTTTATGCCAGGAACTGGAACATCGGTTTTAGCCTCAACAAACCCTTTTACACTTTCAGGTTTATCACCAAACACCTTTTATGATATTTATGTGAGTGACAGTTGTTCACGTGGTCTAAGTGCGCCAAGCGATAGTTTGCCTGCATCTACCATACCACTTCCTTTGGGTTCTTTTACTTCGGTAGTTGTAGCGGTTACATTTAATGATGTTACTTATGAATTTGATGCATCGGCTTCAACAAACACCAATTTTTATAATTGGGATTTTGGCGATGGTAACACAGGTACAGGAATGGTAACCAATCATACGTACACAGTAGATTCAAATTATACGGTAACGTTGGAAACGGAAGGTGAATGTGGTATAACTACCTTTACACAACCTATTATCGTTCGTGGTATTTCCGTAGATACTTGGGATGCACAAGGGTTTAAAACCCAACCTAATCCTGTAAAAGATATTCTTTTTATTAATGCAAGTCGCTATAAAGGCAAGTCATACCACGTAAAGATTCTCGATATGTCCGGACGCAAGATGTATCACGCTCGTGACGTTCAGGGCAATTCTGAAATAAACATGCTGAACCTGCCTGCAGGTACGTATATCTTGAACGTTGACGGTGAAAGTGGCGTTTTTCGACAAAAGCTTATCAAGCAATAATCAAAAATCCATTTAATAAGACGTTTCAATTTACCTCACTTGACGCTTTTTTTTCAAACGTGTAAAAAGTATTTTAACAACCAAAAAATGAATGTATTTGGTTTTTATTTGTAGATTTGTGCCATTAGATATTAATTAAAAATCACTCGTCATGAATAAAATTTATTCGCTTTTGGTTCTGGGCGGACTTTCATTAAGTCTCAATCTTTTTGGACAAGCGGTTCCCGAACTTATTTATTACAAGTTTGATTCCGGTTCAAGCATTGTCAACGATGCATCCAGTCCTGTTGGGACCAATCCCACAACCATTACAGGTACAACGCTTACCGTTGGAGGAACGGGGATGTTTGGAACAGCACTTTTGGGTACAGGAGGAACGAGTTCGGCACACAGAATTGCCACGGGTTGGGCGACTTCTTTGAGTTCGTCCTTCACCATTGGCTTTTGGACAGATAACATCACGTCCAGTTCAACCTTGTGGTATGTATTTGGAGACAATACAGCTTCAAGTTTACGTTGCTTCACAAATGGTGTAGCCGGCGCCAATAACTGGTTGTTGCGTTGTACCGGCTGCGGAATGCCGGATATTACAGCCACCAATGGTGCCACGACTGGTTCAAACTACACGCACTTTGTGTATGATGCAACGGCTTCAATGATGCGTGCCTATGTGAATGGTGTCAAAGTTGATTCTGCTGCAGTTACAGGAACTGTTTCTCTGTCCGGAACAGAATTTACCGTTGGTGCATATGCATCTAGTTCAGGTTTATCGGGCTCCATGGACGAGTTTAGACTTTACAACCGCGCTCTCAGCGATGCAGAAATTTTAGCGACATATAATATTGAGTTAGGAGGTTGTTCATCGCCTGATAATGTCGCACTTGACACTGCCGGTTGTGATGAACTCACCATCTCATGGGATTCCGACACAGCCGCAGTTGGAAGCGTTGTTGAATATGGTCCTACTGGCTTCACCCCGGGAACAGGAACAACAGTTTTTACTGCGTCAAGTCCTTTTACCATTACCGGTTTGTCACCCAGCATGGATTATGATATTTATGTGAGTGATAGCTGTACCAGTGGCCTAAGTGCGCCAAGTGATAGTTTGCCTGCCTCTACTTTACCTCTACCTGTCGGTTCATTTACTTCAACCGTAGTGACGGTAACGTTTAATGATGCTGAATATGAGTTTGACGCAACGGCTTCAACCGATGCCAATACCTATAACTGGGATTTTGGCGATGGTAACACAGGTACGGGAATGGTGGTCAATCATACGTATACGATGGATTCAACCTATACGGTAACATTGGTAACGGAAGGTGACTGTGGATTTGATACCATTTCGGAACCGGTTGTTGTTCGTGGTATTTCCGTAGATACTTGGGATGCACAAGGATTTAAAACGCATCCCAATCCTGTAAAAGATGTTCTCTTTATCAATGCCAGTCGTTATAAAGGTCAGTCCTATAGCGTTACACTTGTCGACATGTCTGGACGTATGATGTATCACGCTCGTGATGTTCAGGGCAATTCTGAAATAAACATGCAGAACCTACCTGCAGGTACGTATATTTTGAACGTTGACGGTGAAAGTGGCATGTACCGACAAAACGTCATCAAGCAATAAGTATAGACATCCAAATAAAAAAGCCGCTTTGTATCAAAGCGGCTTTTTTATTGTACAAACATGCGTTTATAAGAGCATTTCAATGGCATCTTCTACCAAGTTCTCGCCCTTTTTGATGTAACTTTCTAAATCTGTTCCCGGTAGCATATCCATCACGATGCTGAAGTAGAATTTAATTTTAGGCTCTGTTCCTGATGGACGAGCGGTTATGCGCGTTCCGTTTTGGGTAAATATTTGAATGACGTTTGAGCGTTCAAATTCAAATTCGCTACGGTCACCCGTGACTAAATTGTAATCGGTCAAACTAGAGTAGTCTTTAACGAGCTTTACTTTTTGCCCCATAATTTCCTCCGGTGGATTGCTGCGCAGGTTTTCCATCATGCTTTCAATTTTTCTCGCGCCCTCGCTGCCTTTCAAGGTTAAAGAAAAAAGTTGGTCGTGGTAATACCCGTACTGCTTGTATATTTCTATGAGCTCATTCCAAAATGAGCTACCACGTTGTTTGGCCCAAGCCACAATTTCGGCCAAAACAACGGCCGAAACGATGCTGTCTTTGTCTCTTACAAAGTCGCCTACCAAATAGCCATAGCTCTCTTCCCCGCCGCCAATAAATGTTTGAACACCCTCATTTTCTCGAATGAGCTTGGCAATCCACTTAAATCCGGTTAAACACGACTTGCAATCGGTATTAAATGTTTTAGCAATTTCCTCGATAAGATTGGTGGTGACAATGGTTTTAGCCACAAATCCATTCTTGGGTAAGGTGCCATTTGCACTGTGCTCTCTAAGCAGGTATCGCACCATGACAGCAGCGACCTGATTGCCATTTAGCAAAGTAATTTCTCCTTTGTTATCGCGTACACCAATTCCAATACGATCCCCGTCGGGATCTGTGCCGATAACCATGTCGGCACACTCGTCTTCGGCCATTTTTACTGCGTCTTTAAGCGCACTAGCCTCTTCGGGGTTGGGCGATGCTACGGTGGGAAAGTTTCCGTCTGGCGTAGCCTGGTGTTTGACCATCAATGGCGGCTGAAATCCGGCAGCGATGAGTGCTTTGGGAAGAATATCCACGGTGGTACCGTGAAGTGGGGTAAATACAATTTTGATGTTCTTTTTCCCGGCGTGATGAATACTAAGGCCGTTGATTTTTTCAAAATAGCCTTGGTGCAATTCGTCGCTAATTAAGGTGATGTTGTCCGTGTTGCCTTCAAAACGAATATCGGCGTATTTGGTGTTTCTCACTTCGTTGATAATCGCTTTATCGTGTGGTGGGACAATCTGTCCGCCATCGTTCCAATACACTTTGTACCCGTTGTATTCGGGGGGATTGTGCGAAGCGGTCAATACAATGCCGGCATGGCATTTTAGTTGACGAACGGCATATGACAGCAGTGGCGTAGGAGCAAAGTCTTTAAAGAGAAACACCTTAAAGCCATGGGCGGAGAACACGGAAGAAATGGCCTTGGTAAATTCGTCGCTTTGATTGCGGGTGTCGTTGGCAATGGCGATGCGGATTTCTTCTTGAGGAAACTGTTTTTTCAAGTAGCGACTTAAGCCCTCGCTGGCCAGTCCCAATGTGTACACATTGATTCTATTGGTGCCAATACCCATTATGCCACGCATGCCTCCGGTGCCAAAGTCAATGTCCTTGTAAAATGATTCGTAAAGCTCTTTTTTATCGAATGACATCATTGCCTTCACCGTTTCCCTTACTTCCTCACTAAACGGATCCTTCGTCCACACCAATGCTTTTTCTTCTGCTGTCATAGTTTATTTATATAGTTTTCTAACCATTAACCAAAGAACGACAATCAATTTTCTCTTCTCAAAATGTGCTCTGCCAATTTCTCCATCATTTTTCTTGGCTCACGGGGTAGCACCAGTTCACTGAAGAGGTTATTGCCTTTTTTGTAGTATCGATTGGCCATGCTCATACATTCGTTGTGGGCATCATATTTTTCGTAAATGCTTTTTACTGCATCAATTTTTTCTTGGGTTCGATCACTTTTACTAAACCAATCATCCAAGGTTGCGCGGTCTTCTGCACTGGCTTTCTCGCGAGCAATCAAGTGCAGAGCAGTTCGTTTGTTTGACAAGATATCGCCACCGATAACTTTTCCTGATTTTTCACCCCCATATAAATCGATGAAGTCATCTTTAATTTGAAACGCTATGCCCCAATTAACACCGCAATGATACAGTCTTGACGCAGCAGTTTCGTCATCTTTGGCTATTAAAAAACCAATTTGCAGCGCAGCCCCCAAGAGGACAGCCGTTTTCTGACGGATCATGTCAATATACTCTTCCATCGTTGGGTTTTGGTTTTCAAACGACATGTCCTTCATTTGTCCTTCGCAAACGTCAAGCGCCATTTTTGAAAAGATGTTAATGAGTTTTGGCGTGCTTTCAAAAGCTTGTTTGATGAGGTATTGGTAGGCCATGACCATCATACCGTCACCCGAAAGAATGGCGGTGGGTTCATCCCACTTTTTGTGGACGGTGGTGTTGCCTCTTCTTAGGTCAGCTCTATCCATAATGTCGTCATGCATCAACGAGAAGTTGTGAAATAACTCAACGGCAATGGCTTGTGAAAGAGCATCTTTGGCATTGGCACCTCCTAATTCTGCACCAATTAGTGTAAGAGATGGGCGAATGCGTTTTCCCCCAATATCTAAAATGTATTTCATGGGCTCGTACAAAGCTTGTTCGGGCCACTTGATGTTGGAAAGTCCTTCGTTTATGATATTGGTGTAACGGTCAAATGATTCCATGTAATTGGGTGTTGTGATATGTTTACTGCAAAGAAAATGGTTATTGTTGGTATAAGGAAAATTTTTTTACCTTTACATCACACCGTATTTTTTATTATTGATGTACCTTGCGGCCATCAGGAAAACACAACTATGTCTAAAGACGTTTTAGATATCATTCACGGAGCACAGTCTAAAAAACGGTCATTGTTTGCCGTGCTTTTGGATCCGGATGCTTCAGTTGACCAGTCATTTATAGATAGGGTCCGCGACGCAGAGCGCGCGGGTGTGGATTTGTTTTTTGTGGGCGGTAGTCTGATGTCTAACGATTTTCTCGACGAGACATTACAAGCCATTAAAGCCATTTGTCAAGTTCCCGTGGTTTTATTTCCCGGGTCATCCATGCAAATATCGCCCGAAGCCGATGCACTTTTGTTCCTGAGTTTGATTTCTGGAAGAAATGCTGATTTACTCATCGGACAGCACGTGATTGCAGCACCCTACGTTAAAAAAGCCAATATCGAAGTGATTCCTACAGGTTATATGCTTGTCGATGGAGGAGCTCCAACGACTGCCCATTACGTGTCGCAAACCATGCCCATTCCTAGGAACAAACCCAACATTGCGGCAACAACTGCTTTGGCAGGGGAGATGTTGGGACTGAGATTACTTTACCTAGACGCCGGTAGTGGAGCAGAATTTCCCGTTTCTTCAGAAATGATTCGTGCCGTAAGAGACGCCGTGTCTCTTCCCATCGTTGTTGGTGGAGGGATGACCTCCTTTTATGATATACGCAAGGCTGTAGAGGCTGGCGCTGATGTCGTTGTCGTAGGCAACGCTCTAGAATGTGGAGCAGCCAAATTAGAGGATTTGATTCACGCGGTAAAGGGCTCGGTTTGATGCGTTTTTACTATTGGGAGTTCTTGGCCGTCGTCTTGAGCTTATCCTTTACCTTTTTGATTGGAACGGGATGGGTATATGCGTTTCCATTCGCTATTATCGCTTCCGTAATCTATGTAGGTCTTTGTCTGCAAAAAAAGATTTACGCCGAATCATTCCTACATCTATTCTATTTTTTTACAGGTATATATGGCTGGCTAACTTGGCATAACAATACGGCCGATGGTTTTCAAAGCACATTGCCCATTGAAGCTCATCTGATCGCCATTCCATCCCTATTTTTACTAACCTATTTATCCGGTAGGTTGCTTCAAAAGTATACCGATGCGCGTGCAAAGTACATCGATTCATTTACCACTATTTTTAGCGTTTGGGCCACCTACTTAATGGTGAATGTTTACCTGGAAAACTGGTGGTATTTCATTTTTATCAATGGCGTAGCTGTTTACCTCTACGCCAGCCGGAAAATGTACCTCACTTCCGTATTGATGGTGGTATATGTTGTTTTGTCAATCAAAGGGTATTGGGAATGGACAATCATGTAAAACACATTTGCATTACTGGTCCGGAGAGTACGGGTAAAAGTACAGTTACTAAATTGATGGCCAATAGGTTTTTGGTGGAAAGTGCTTCGGAGTATGCCAGAGAGTATTTATCAGTCTGTCAAACTTATGAATACGAAGATTTATTGAAAATTGCACGCGGTCAACAAGAAATCATCAACAAGGTTGCCTCACGTTCTAAGTCGTTATTTTTCTCCGATACCGATTTGTTGACCATCATTATTTGGTCTAAATACCTTTTCGGAAAAGTGGATATAGAGATTTATCGCACATGGAAAGAAAGTTTACCCGACAGGTACTTATTATGCGCGGTGGATATCCCGTGGGAAGAAGATCCGCTGAGAGAGCATCCACATCAAAGAGAGGAAATCTTTGATATTTACAAGACACATATCGAAAACAGTGGCGTGCCTTATGAATTGGTGCAGGGGGATAGGAGGACGTTTGTGGAGATTTATGATTTTGGGCAGAAGTTAATGGTTTTGCCTAAATCTTAAATCATCAAATGCATTTGAAGTAATCGAAGGGCTCAGCACAATCTGCGCACTTGTATAGTGATTTGCAGGGGGTGGAGCCAAATTGGCTGACGAGGGAGGTGTTCATCGATTTGCAGTGCGGACAACGAACTTCCGGTGCTTTCCCAAAAAGTGTACGCTTGTCTTTCATACCTTTTACTGGTGGCGCAATGCCGTAATCTTCCAGTTTTTTTCTTCCGTCTTCAGACATCCAATCGGTGGTCCACGGTGGGTCTAAGATGGTTTTTACATTGACTTCGTATCCTGCCTCATTCAACGCCTTTTTAATATCGTCTTCAATGGTGTCCATAGCCGGACAACCGCTGTATGTTGGCGTGATAACTACGGTGACTTTATTGCTGGTGTCAATACTTACTTCGCGAACAATCCCCATGTCTTCAATGGTAAGCACCGGGATTTCCGGGTCTTTCACTTCACTCAATATGTTCTTGATGGTATCGATCATGTCTTTATGTTTTCAGTGAATCTTACCAGCTCATCCCGGGATAGGCTCTTTGCATAAACTGCAATTCGGCGAGAACAAAACCGAGATGCTCGCCGTGTTCCCCAACTTTTCCTCCCGTTTGCATAAACGATTCTTCTGGCCTTTTAAGCGTTGCAATATCGAGGATCTCGTTCACTTTACGTTTCCACTTAGTGGCTATATCGTCAAGGTTGGGTCCCACACCTTCAGCTTCCATTTTTCTGTCCAATTCATCGGGCGTCATCATTTCCCCGGTATAGGTCCACAAATCGTTGATGGAACGTTGAACGCGCTCGTGACTTTCATCGGTGCCATCTCCCAAGCGAATAATCCACTCTGCACTAAACTGCGCATGATAGGATATTTCTTTAAAGCTTTTACGGGCGATTTCTGCAATACGTACGTCTTTGCTGTTACACAAAAACTCGTACAAGTAATAGTTGTACGTATCGTAATAAAACTGACGCACCAAGGTATGTCCCCAATCGCCATTAGGCTGTTCTACCAGCAATACATTGTAAAAGTCAAACACATCGCGCTTCATGGCGAGGTCATCTTCTGTACTGCCGTCTCCTTTACATTCGGCAGCATACTGGTATAGCATTCTCGATTGACCAATCAAATCTAAAGCGATATTCGTCAAAGCAATATCTTGTTCCAACACTGGGCCATGGCCACACCATTCACCCAGTCTTTGACCCAAGATCAAAGCATTGTCGGCTAGTCTTAGTACGTATTTGGTTTTATCGTCCATTTATGTTGTTTAGTTGTTTAGTCGTTGAGCAGTTATTAAGGCAGTGACAATAAAGATATGGGCTCACCAAATCTTACTATTTATCAAACCATTAACTATCAATCATTAACCCTACATATGTCCCACATCATCTGGGATGTCGTAAAACGTCGGATGGCGGTACACCTTATCATCGGCAGGGGCAAATAGCGGTTCTTTTTCGTCGGGACGAGAAGCCGTAATGGCATCGGATGGTACCACCCAGATGCTGATGCCTTCAGAGCGACGGGTGTAAACATCACGTGCGTTTTTGATGGCGATTTCTGCGTCGGGGGCATGCAGTGAACCCACATGCTTATGACTTATGCCATTTTTGCTTCTAATGAAAACTTCCCAGATTTTCCAGTTGTCTTTTTGGCTCATTATTGGTTATCTTGGTAATTGGTTTTAAAATTAGGCAACAGAAGAGGAGGTGCTTTCTCTTTTTGCTCTTTTCTCAGCGTAAGCATTAGCTGCTTCTCTGATCCATTTGCCTTCGTCGTGTGCTTTGTTTCTCGCTTCAAGACGTTGCTTGTTACACTTTCCGTTACCCGCAATCACGTTATAAAATTCGTCCCAGTTGATTTCACCAAAGTCGTAGTGACCTTTTTCATCGTTCCACTTCAAATCGGGATCGGGAATGGTAAGACCAATGAATTCGGCTTGTGGAACAGTTTTGTCTATAAATTCTTGACGTAATTCATCGTTGCTTTTCCGCTTAATACGCCATTTCATAGACTGTGCAGAATTAGGTGAATGTTCGTCGGTGGGGCCAAACATCATAAGTGATGGCCACCACCATCGGTTCAATGCGTCTTGAGCCATTCTTTTTTGCTCGGGTGTGCCCGCAGCCAAGGCCATCATAATTTCGTAGCCTTGACGTTGATGGAAGCTTTCCTCTTTACAAATGCGTACCATGGCACGAGCGTATGGACCATATGACGTACGGCATAACATCACCTGATTGGCAATGGCTGCACCGTCAACCAACCACCCAATGGCGCCCATATCGGCCCAAGTAGGGGTGGGGTAATTAAAGATGCTTGAATATTTTGCTTTACCGCTCAATAGATCTTCAACCAATTGCTGACGATCGGCACCGAGTGTTTCGGCGGCGGAGTATAAATAAAGTCCGTGACCGGCTTCGTCTTGTACTTTGGCTAACAAAGCCACTTTTCTGCGCAGCGACGGAGCACGGGAAATCCAGTTCGCTTCGGGCAACATACCCACAACTTCTGAATGGGCGTGCTGACTGATTTGACGAATCAACGTCTTGCGGTATTTCTCCGGCATCCAATCTTTTGGCTCTACCTTGTTTTCCTCTGCAACATAGCGCTCAAAACGCGCCTCCAAGTTCAACATTTCTTCCTTGCTCATTGTGATGTTTTTTTGCTCTACAAATATAGCGCTTAAGCGCTTTTTGTCCAAATAACGTTTGACGATTTAATTGGTTCACTGATTTTGTGCTAACGCAAGCTCAGATGGCCTTCGGCCGCCCAAGTGTGCTGTGCACGCACAGGGCCAAGAGCTTGGGGCAGATGTCGGATGTCGTTTGTTGTGAAGGACTTAGCGTAAGCAACAGCCACTGCTTGTTTTTTACTGTGCAAAGTCAGGTATAAAAATGAAATACTATTTATTGCGATTCGCGAAACCAGACAACAGACAGCAGACATCCGCTATTCGTCTGTTATTTTATATTTACTCCTCATAAAACGACCTTACATCCCTCGTAAACTTCTCCAGCTCACTGGGAATGCTGTACATCATATGACCGGCATCGTAGTATTTGGTTTCGATGTTGCCTTTCAGTTCGGGTGCCAAAAACATGTGATTGATGGTGTAATCGGTGGCAAAGTATGGCGTGGCAAGATCAAACCGTCCGCTGCATACCAATACTTTGAGGTGGTTGTTTTTGTGCATGGCGCTTCTCAAGGTTTCGGCCGTGTTGATGTATTTGTTTTGAGCCTTTCCGTAGTTCCACGGACGAACATTTCCGGTGAGAATTTCGTAAGTGGTCTCGTCCCAGTGAAAATCCAATGTGCTTTTTAAGTGGCTGTTGATGGCGGCCGTATAGGCACCGAAAATGGAAAGATTATAACTGGGGTCAAAATCGTAAGAATCTCCGCCGTCGGATTTGTCACGACCTTTTACCAGTGCATCAAATCGGCCGATCGTCAATCCTTCGTCGCGCAGTAACTCCTTGGTGAAAGTCCACGTATTAATACGAAAGTGATGGTGTCTAAGAAAGGTTTCCGACAAGCCGGTATAACTGGAAAGCGTTTTGGCCAATTCTGCCTTTTCCGCTTCGGTAAGTCCATCACCGGCGTTTAGGTATAAGGTGTATTCACCGAGAGCGAAATTTTCAACTTCCTTTAAAAAGACATCTTTGTCGGGGTAAGCCGTTTTGTCAATTTTCCCGTGGGCGTATGCTGTAGCGGCAAAAGACGGAAGAAAAAGCGCGTGCGGCAAATCATTACCTTCGTTAAAGGCCAGTGTTTGAAAATTGAGAACTGCCGAAATCAGAACGATTCCATTGAGGTACATGCCGTGGCGATCTTGAAGATAACCGGACAGTCCTGCGGCACGGGTGGTTCCGTAACTCTCCCCGGCTAGGTACTTGGGCGATAACCAGCGGTTTTCCATGCTTACGTAGTGTCGGATAAAATCGCCCACACTCTTAATGTCTTCGTCGTAGCCGGTAAATTCTTTTTTATCAACACCGTCATACGGCCGACTAAAACCGGTTTCTACCGGGTCTATAAAGACCAAATCAGTTTTGTCCAGCCAAGAATAATCGTTGTCGACCACGTTGTAGGGGGGAGGTGTTGCTAAGCCATCCTCCGTCATCAATACCCGCTTTGGTCCCAAGGCGCCCATATGCAGCCATACTGAGCTTGAGCCTGGACCGCCATTAAAGACAAACGTGACGGGGCGCTTGTTTTCCTTATCCTTGTTTTCCGCTACGTAGGCAACGTAGAAAAACTGCGCAATTTGCTCTCCCTTGTCGTTGTGAAGCGGTAGATGTGCTGCAGTGGCTGTATAGTTGATTCGCTTGCCGTTAATGGTAGATCGGTGCTCGGTGGTTGAGGACTCCGGCCAATTTCGATTGTTGTCTTGGGCTTGCAAAATTCCAAAAGAGAAAAGCGTGATGAAAACAAGAATAATTTTGCGCATTTTTATTATTTTTCCGCGAAAATACGTTTAAAATGGAAATGTTTCTATTCCCATTTGGTTTTCAATTTTAATCATTTCATTTTTTTAAAAATCATTCTACCACTCTAAGTGCACTAAAAATCGTGTAATAGTATAATGTGTCATACTTTAGCACCTCAGATTCAATTTCGATAATATATGCTTTCAACGCTGCTGACGTTTACCTGGAACATGCCACAGGGCATTGAAATAGGCGCTTTTACCTTACGGTTTTACAGTTTACTGTTTGCTTTGGGATTTTTTGTTGGTTACCTAATCATGAAACGGATCTTCCAAAAAGAGAACATTCCTATTGAATGGTTAGATTCACTGTTGACATACGTGGTCATTGCCACCATCATTGGCGCACGACTTGGTCATGTCTTTTTCTACGAATGGGCATATTACAGTCAGCACCCCGGAGAGATACTTAAGGTGTGGGAAGGCGGCCTAGCCAGCCACGGTGCAGCCATTGCCATCATACTCGCGCTCATTATTTTCTCCAAACGCGTGAGTAAAAAGAGTGTACTATGGGTTTTGGATAGAGCGGTTATCACCATTGCCTTAGCGGGGTGTTTTATTCGTTTGGGAAATATGGCCAACTCTGAAATATATGGTGCCAAGGCCAATTCAGCCATCGAAACGGTCTATCTCAAACCGGCGCAAAATCGAATCATGAATACATTCCAAGGCGTTGAGGATGTTTCGTTTACCAAAACAAACGAACGCTTTGAAACAGAAGGCATCAACTACCCCGTGTACACCATGGCCGTTACCTTTGTGCCAAACGCCATAGAAGAATATGCCAAGCGCTCGGTGGATGAGCAAATTCCCAATTATTTGAGAAACATGCACATCGACAATCAAACTGTACTCCCCAAACCGGATGCAACTTCCGAACTTATCAACGTCAATAATGCCATCGTGGCTCAAGTACAGGTACTGGGCGTACCTCGATATCCCACGCAAGTCATTGAAGCCTTGGGATACTTGCTGATTTTTATCTTGTTGTTTACGCTTTTTAAAAAGACAAATATCCGTTTTGCGCAAGGGCGTATTTTCGGACTCTTTTTGCTGACCGTTTTTGGGTTTAGGTTTTTTGTTGAGTTCTATAAAGCCAATCAGGTGGCCTTTGAGTCTTATCTACAATTTAACATGGGACAAAACCTGAGTATTCCTCTCGTCGCCCTTGGTTTGTTTTTTATTTTTAAACCAAATCACGTCAAACCGGAAACGGTAAAGAAATAAATTGTCCTTGTTGTGATTTAATATATGTGAATCCAAAAGGCTTGACTCAATTACACACGATCTATCAAATGAAGACTATGAGATTATTTTTGTTGTCCTTCGCCGCCGTTTTATTTATTGGCTGCAATAATCAACAGGAAGAGGAATCGGTAAAACGCAAACGAACGGAGCCTACATTTCGCCATGATGGCCAACTGTGGATATTGGATCACATCAGTGGAGATACCATTTCCGAATTGCGCATAGAAATGGTTAAAAAGCGCCAAGACATCGAATACGGTATGATGTACCGTACCTTTATGGATGAGAATACCGGAATGTTGTTTTTTATGCAACAAGAACGCCCGCAAAGTTTTTACATGAAAAATACCTACGTATCACTCGATATCATTTACATCAATCGCGACAAAGAGATAGTGAGTATTGTGGAAAGAGCCGAACCCTTAAGCGAAAAGAGCCTGCCCAGTGGAAAACCCGCCCTTTACGTACTCGAGGTCATCGGTGGGTATTCGGCGAAGTATGGCGTGAAGGCCGGAGATAAGATTGATTTTGTTGAGATTTAGTCTGGAGACTTAGGCCATCAACGCCTCAACATCATGTAGGAAATATTCTTTGCAAGATCGGCGTTAATCCGCTAAAGAAAAACTCCACGGCAATTACCATCACAATCAGTCCCATAAGACGCATCATAATATTGGTGCCCGTTTCCCCGAGAATGGAGGAGATTCTACCGGCGCCTATAAGAACGAGTAAACTCACAATACAAACGACTAATATGGCACCAATCAGCACGGCTTTCATGCCCATGCCTTGAGCGTCTTCCATCAAGACAATGGCGTTGGTGATGGCGCCGGGACCACAAATCATGGGAATAGCCAGTGGGGTAACGGAGATGTCCCCTATATATTTTCTGGTTTGATTGTCGTCTTCAACCTTGTAGCGACCAAGCCTCGCTTGCAGCATGTCCTGACCGAGTAAGAAGAACAGAATACCACCCACCACGCGAAAACTGTCAACCGAAATACCGAAAAAACTAAAGAGTAGCTGTCCGGTAAAAGCAAAACCAAGAAGGGCGAAAAAGGCAACAGTAATGGCTTTGGTAGCGGTTCTTTTCTGATTGCTGCGATCCAATGTCGCTGTCATCCCCATGAATACGGGCATGATCCCTAAGGGGTTCATCAACGTGAAGAAACTGGTGAGTGCGATTAAAAAAAAGTTGGTGTATTGTTCCAAGATATCGATGTTTTTTCGATTATGGCATTTCTTTCATCAGTGGCTTTTCCTTTTTCCTGCGTTTTAATTCTGCTTGTATCAAAGCGAGTTCTCTACCGGTTTGTCCCTTCACAGAGGTGTTCTCTTCAGCACGACGGATGAGGTAGGGAAGCACTTCTTTTACCGGGCCAAAGGGCAAATACTTAACCACGTTGTAGCCGGCATGGGCCAGGTTGAAACTCAGGTTGTCGCTCATACCGTAGAGCTGCGAAAAGTATATGCGTTCGTCGTTGGGCAACAATTCTTTGGCTTCCATGAGATCGACCAAATGTTTGGAGCTGGCTTCGTTGTGGGTCCCGGCAACCAAACTGATGTCGTTGATGTGGTCAATAATAAATTCTATTGCCTTGTCATAATCGCGATCGGATGCTGCCTTGTCCAATTGAATAGGCGATGGATAACCCATTTCCTCGGCGCGCTCGCGTTCCTTTTCCATGTAGGCGCCGCGCACCACTTTGATGCCTAAGAAGTATTTTTCTTTTTTTGCCCGCTCGTATAAACTTTTTAAATAATCGAGTCTGTCGTGGCGGTACATTTGTACTGTATTGTAAATAAGTGGCTTTTCTTTGTTGAAGCGGGCCATCATTTCTTCACACAACTCATCAATCCCCCCTTGAATCCAACTCTCTTCCGCGTCGATCATAACGGGAAATTCGTTCTTAGCCCCCGCTTCACATATGCGCATCACACGCTGCTTTACGCGCGTCCACTCTTGCTCTTCTTCGTAGGACAAACTGACGTTCTTGGATTTTTTTTCCAATAATTCATGGCGGCACAACGCTGTTACTTTAAACACCGCAAAAGGAATGGCCAGCTGCGTCTCTGCCATGCGAACCGTTTTCAGTAGCTTCGTAGTGGCCTTTTCAAATTCCTCTTCATTTTCATTGCCCTCCACGGAATAATCCAAAATGGCCTTGACGCCATATCCCTTGATCCGGTCAATGACATCGTTACTCTCTTCAACCGTTTCTCCTCCACAGAACTGTTGAAAAACGGTAACCTTAACCAAACCTTGTAGAGGCAAGCCCCACTCGATGGCAGGAATCAACACTTTTTTACCCAAATTCACTAAACTGGGGTACCCCAGCATCTTAAACATGTAATAGGCCTTTTTCAATTCCGTATTGGAACGATAGGCAAATGCGACTTGGGTATTATCAAAATCAATATGTTGCTGATCGGTAGCTGACATCATCTAAGCAAAAAATAAATTAACAAGTCTCGCTGTTTATGGTGCACAAATGTACACGCCATTTTGGATGTGCAAATTGATGTTACCGCTTTTTTATGCCAATATAACGATTTGTCAAATCATTAACGTGTTGTTCAGGTTATCGTAGATCTAGCGCATCAGCTGTATTTTTTTGGCAAATACCAAATACATGAAATGTACGCAAATTTTTTACTCGACGATTTATATCTTTGACCAATATGAAAGAATGGACCCTTCAATCTCTTGAATTGCTGAATTTCAAGAGCTACCCACACGCCAATTTCGATTTTGGTGCGCGGATTAACTGCATCGTAGGACCCAATGGTGCCGGAAAGACCAATGTGCTGGACGCCATTTATTACTTAAGCACGGGTAAGAGCTATTTTCAATCTTCAGATGCGCCCAATATCCACCATCAGCAACAGCAGATGTCCATTCAAGGTCTGTACGCCCACGATGGGGAAGAGGAGCGCATTCACATTGGCTTGGAAAAGGGGCAGCGCAAAAAAATCTACCGCAATGACGAGCTTTACAAGCGCTTGGCCGACCACGTTGGACTCATTCCTGTGGTTATGATCAGTCCGTCCGATCGCGACTTGATTGCCGAGGGGGGAGAGGTGCGACGTCGTTTTATTGACGCCACCCTTTCGCAAACCGATCCGGTCTATTTTGACCACCTTTTGCAGTACCATCAAGCGCTTAAACAACGCAATACTATGCTGCGCAATGGCATGGGTAAAGACAACTCTCTGCGGGAGATTTACGACCATCAACTGGTGGAACACGGCTTGGAAATATTCAAAAGACGCCGGGCTTTCTCCCAAACTTTTGCCGAAGATGTGGCCAAACACTACGAGGCCATCAGCAATGGCGCCGAAACGGTGACCTTCGCGTATGCCACCAAAATAGAAGAAGACCATTATGCCGAGCAGTTAAAAGAGGCATTACCCAAGGATCTGGTCATGGAATATACCACCTTTGGCATTCACAAAGACGATCTTAAACTGAGCATGGACGGGCGACTGATTAAACGCTACGGCTCGCAAGGTCAGCAAAAGACCTATCTCATAGCCCTTAAGTTGGCGCAGTATCACTATCTGCACCAGGTCAAAGGATTCAGGCCCATTTTACTGCTCGACGATATTTTCGATAAACTGGACGCCGAACGCGTTCACCGCATGATTGACCGCGTGAACCAAGGGGTATTTGGACAGATATTTATTACCGACACCCATCCTGAGCGTGCCCAAGCCATCGCAGAAGCCGAAGGCGTAGAGGCCAACATCATTCACGTTGAAAGACAAAACCAACCGGTATGAGTAACCTAAAAGGCATCGGACAAATCGTAAAGCAAATCGTTCGCGAAAACGGATGGGAAGACAAGATGGAAAAGCAAAAGCTGTACATCGCCTGGGACGAAGTCATGGGTCCGGCCGTCGCCAGACGCACCGACAGTATCATCCTGCAAGGCCGTAAATTGGTCATCAAAATCGACTCCGCCCCATTAAAACACGAATTGACAATGCAGAGAAATAGAATCATTGAGTTGTTGAAGGAACATACAGGAAAAGATATGGTCGACATCGTTGTTATTCGTTAATGCGGTTGTCTATAAAGCCCAATAGCTGTGTTATGCTCATCTGAAAAATGCTCATTTACTTCATGTAAACTGTGCTTTTTCCCCCGATAGCTTTGGGGTAGCGAGCCTTGCTCTCGGACTTTCTAGCCTTACTAATTTACATTGAAAGTATTTGAATACGTTTTTTAAAAAAATATGAACACATTTGGCAGGATATTAAAATTGCACACCTGGGGGGAATCCCACGGGGAGCGCATCGGTGGGGTGCTGGATGGTTTTCCCGCGGGAATCGATATTGATTTGTCGGCCGTGCAGGCGTTTTGTGATCGGCGGAAACCCGGACAAAGCGACATCAGTACGCCGCGGAAGGAACAAGACATTATCAACATCAGTTCGGGTGTATACGAAGGCAAGACCACGGGGATGCCCATTGCCTTTCATTTCGACAATGCCAATAAAAAGAGCAGCGACTACGATCATTTGAAAGATGTTTATCGTCCAGGACATGCCGATCAAACCTACGACGCCAAATACGGTCACCGCGATCATCGCGGAGGTGGACGATCTTCGGCCAGGGAAACGGCCAATTGGGTAGCGGCTGGTGCATTGGCGCGACATATCACGCCTGAAATTAAAGCGACCGCTTGGGTCGAACAGGTGGGTGATGTTGTTATGCCCGATGTCGATGAAACACCGAAGTTCGAAGCCATTGAAGCCAACGCTCTGCGCTGTCCACACGAAGAAACTGCCAATAAGATGCGCACGTTAATCGAAGTGGTACGCGCTGAGGGCGACAGTTTGGGCGGGGTGATTCGCTGTAGAATTGAAGGCGTGCCCGCCTCGCTGGGGGAGCCCATTTTTGATAAATTACACGCCCGTCTAGGGCAAGCCATGTTGAGTATCAACGCGGTTAAGGGTTTTGCCTATGGCGCCGGATTTGCTGCCGCGGCCATGCGTGGGAGTCAGCACAACGACGTATTTGACGACCGCGGAAAGATGGTAAAAAACAACAGCGGCGGTGTTATTGGCGGGATTTCCAACGGACAAGTCATCGACTTCCGAGTGGCCTTTAAGCCCGTGGCCTCGGTGGCGGTGGAGCAGATGATGGCCAATAAAGAGGGGGGAGCCTCAAAGAAGCGCGTCACCGGTCGTCACGATCCATGTGTGGTGCCACGCGCCGTGCCCATCGTGGAGGCAATGAGCTACCTGGTTCTGGCCGATTTTTACTTGCTGTCTAATACCTGAAAAGCGGCATTCTCTATTTCTTGCCAGCCTTTGTATTTGTCGTAGTAAATGAGGTAAATGGCCATATCGTTTCGCTGGTGCATAAATTTTTTTGCTTTTTCCAAACCCATGACTAAGAGGGCAGTGGCGTAGGCATCGGCATCCATACACGTCTCCGCAATCACGGTCACACTCATCAGAGGATCATTGGTGGCAAAACCGGTGATGGGGTTGACCGCGTGTGAGTAACGCATGCCGGTTATCGTATCTTCTACATATTTTCTGTACGATCCCGAGGTGGCCAAAGCAGCATCTTTCAAAGGTACTATTCGTTGAAAGCGATCTTGACGTTCTTCTTCATCAGGTTTTTCAATACCGATGCGCCAAATCTGTCCGTCAATGTTTTTTCCTTTGGTACGCAGCTCTCCTCCAACTTCTACCAAGTAATTATGGATGTCTTTCGACTCTAAAAACTCCGCAATCACATCTACGGTATATCCTTGAGCAATGGCGTTGAAGTCCATTTTCATGTTGAGGGGCAAAGCAAAGCTATCTTGGGTAACGCCTTTGACCATCTCCATGCCGACAATGGTGCGAACGCTGTCGATGATCTCTTCGCCGGGAATGCGCTGTTGTTTTCTTTCAAAATTCCACAGTGCAATGAGCGGGTAAATGGTCACGTCAAACAAACCTTCGCTGTCTTTCCATATGTCAACCGAGCGCTGCCATACGCGCCAAAAGTGCTCGTCTACAGCTACGCTTTCTCCGCGATTGATGGCCGAGATGGTGCTGTTGTCGCGGTAGGTTGACATGCTCTTGTCGATGACCTCGAGAATGGAGTCAATCGATGCTTGGTGCTTGGTGCCCGAAGGTGCAATGTAGGATATGGCGTAGGTAGATCCCTGTGCACGTCCGTAATCGGTTCGTTGAACGGTTTTCGGAGAGGTTTGACAACTCGAAATAAAAATGGCTGTTATCGTCAGTGCAATGGTTGTTCTTAGCATGTTCATGTGTTTACAGACCCAATTCTTTGATGATGTCGCTGACTTGCTTCTCGGTGTTGCGCAGCATTTGGTTGCAGTGGGTGATGAGAAATGAGGCCCGTTGCACCTTGGCCGTAAGTTCATCTACCGAAATCTCGTCGTTTTGCAAATCGTTCATGATGGCCTCCAACTCGGCAAAGGCATCGTCGTACGTGGGGTTTTCCTTTTCTTCGCTCATGTCTTTTTTATATCGGTTACCGTTGAGGTGATTTGTCCGTTCAGTAGTTCGGTGGTGAGCTGGTCGCCAACCTTCAGTTTAGTTACATCGGTTAAACTCTCACCGTTGACCCGTGAGATGCTGAAACCTCTCGCCAGCGTTTTCTTTGGGTGCAGCAAAGCTACGGAAGATTCCAGTTGCTGCATGCGTTGTCGGTATAAAGTCAGCTTGTGCTGAAACAAAGTGCTCAACCGCTGCGAGGCCTCATTGATGCGCTTGGGTTCGCTGCGTTTGACCTTGTCGAGTGCCAGTTGCATGGTATTCGACTCTGTACGTCTGAGGATGATTTGCTTGGCGTGGATCAGCTCTTCGGTGAGACGGAGCAGGCGAACGCTGCGGTCGTGTAGCTGTCCTCTTTCTCGCTGACAAAAGGATACCGGATATTTCTCCGCAATGGCGTAGAAGTTTTTCAGCACCAGTTCGTTTTGCTTGATGCGGTTGGCCGAATTGCGGGCGATTTGTACCATCATTCGCGCCATTTGGCCCTCGAACTCGTACATGCGATCGATGAGAAAATCGGCAATGGCGGTGGGGGTTTTGTGCGGACTACCTGCCACCATATCGAGAATGGATAAATCCGTTTCGTGTCCGATTCCCGTGAGCACCGGCAAGGGGAAATTGGCCGCAGCTGCGCAGAGTTCGTAGTCGTTAAAGGCGTCGAGATCGAGGGCGCTGCCACCACCGCGTATAAATACCACCGCATCGAAATTTTGGGCGTTTACCTTTAGCAATGCGTTGATAAGTTCCCGGGGTGCTTGTTCTCCTTGCACTTTTGAGGGGAACAGCTCAATGTGGAAACGATAGCGGTGCTCGTTTTGCAGGAGGTGCTGACGAAAGTCTTCGCAAGCGGCCGAATCTGGCGCGGTAATCAAGGCAATATTTTGCATGATTCTAGGCAGCGGAATGGCGCGGTTGCGTTCCATCAGTCCCTCTTTTTTCAAGCGTTCTAAGGTCTCGGCCTTGCGTTTTTCCAGGGCACCGAGGGCAAAGGACAAATCGATGTCGTTGATGCGCAATTTCAATCCGTACACCGAGTGAAACTCTACCGTAGCCAAGCATACCATTTCTTGTCCCTGACTCACAATATTGTCGAAATCGCCGCTCATTTTTCGGCGCATCATTTGGATATCACCTTGCCAAATAACTGCGCTCATGGATGCTACCTTCTGGTTGTTGCGCAGTTCGACCAGTTCCAAGTAAGCGTGTCCCGAGCCGGAAAATTTTACCTGAGCAATTTCCGCCTTGATCCAAAACTGGCGATCGCCCGTGGCGTCGCGAATGGTTTTTTGGAGCGATTTGGTAAGCTGTTCTAGCGTGAATATCTTTTTATCCATAGGGTTGAATGCTCAGGTGTGCTGCGCACGCTCAGATGCGCTTCGCGCGCTAAGTGTGCTTTGCACGCACAGGTGCGCAGGGGTTAAGGACGATGATCATAAATAGGTGATTTAACTATCAGTTCATAAAATTAAGACAAGGGGATTTACAGACCAAAAAATCAGATGATAAACTTCACCAGATGTTTATCTGCGGGAAAGCTCAGCATGTTTTGGTGGAGCTGGTCTTTTTTGATCCAGTGGAAGGTTTGTGTATTATACGATTTGCCGGGCACGAGCGGTTCGTGCGGGATTTGTTTCCAATCAGGTATGTGAGCGCGATAGTAGATGGAAACGATTTGGTCGTTTGGATTGAAGGCACTTTGCAGGTAGAAATCCGTGGTGTACAGGTGTTGGGTAACTTCGCTCTTTAGTCCGGTTTCCTCCTTGATTTCGCGCTCTAGGCAGTCGATGGTGCCCTCGCCGTGTTCCAAGCCACCACCAATAAATTTGGTAAAATATTTTCGATGATACACCTCAGACGATAGCAGGATTTCGTTATGAGAATTTTCAACAATGCCGTAAACGCGTACGATAATCATGATGTTAATATTTATGGATAAGGCTATTTACACGCTCCCTGCTTCTCGGTTCTCCCGTCTCCAAGCTGCCAGCTAAAAAATAATCGGCCTAGTGGGGGAGAATAGGTCTTTCCAAGCGCCGGGTGGGCCGAGCTGTTCTTCGGTAAATCGATCGAGATTGTCTTTGGTTTCCTTGGACAAGATGTTTTGTAAATCCTCTAAGGCATCGTCGCTTATGTAGAGTTCATTGGTGAAGTAGCCGTCAGAGATGAAGGCACCTTGAATGAATTCGCAGGTGGATAAATCCTTCCCGTTGATGGCACACATACCGTCTTCTGCTTCTAAGTTTTGTTGGGCCATAAATGCCTTAATGTTGTTTCTCGATTCCTCGGAAATTTCGCTTTGCTTACTGCTCATACAGTCTGCGCACATGGCCATATCAAACAGTAAATTCCAGCCAAATTCACCGTATTTTTTCCACGCTTTTTCCATGACATGTTGTTGGTTTGGGAAGATTGGGGATTCGCAAACACTGCAAGGGAGGGGGTATTCGGAGGAGATGCTGGGGAGGTTCATAGAGCTAAAGGCTTTTAGTAGAAGCATGGAAGCATGGAGCGCTTTGTGCGCATGGGATGCTTACGCATGCATGGGTTAAGGGGTGGATCTTGGTTTGTTTTTGTATTGGCATAGAGGTGGTGGCACAGAAACTTAGAGGCACAGAGACGCGATTTCGTATGGCCGTGGTTGTTTTTTATACATGCTTTGGTTTTGAGGGTTTTGGCGTTGATGGGTTTAGTTTTGTTCAGCTTTTTCTTCGACAATGTCCCATGTGTGGTCGGCGAGAAGTTTGACGGAGTAGACGAAGTGTCCCGGCGGGTTGGAGCGTCCCCATTCTTCGGGGCCTACCATCGACAAGACGAAGGGGTATTCTGCTTCTTTGTCGTCTTTTTGGTAGAGGTGGTAAACGTGATTGATTTCCGGTTTAAAGCCCATTTTGGCGAGGTAGATCATCTCCGAAAGGGTCTTGCGTTCTTGAATGGCCTGTGCCTGTTTGGCCAGCAAATCAATCTGTTGTTTTATTTGGTCGAGCTGACGGTCGGTTTGCTCTTCCATGGCCGACAGCGCGCGGCTCTTGTTTTTCTTCAAGTCATCCGGTCGAATCACCGCTCCACCAACGGTATGCGCATACGGAAGCGTGGAAGGGTTCTCGGTAATCTTATCCTCGTCGATCGGATTGATGATGTTCTTTTTGTCTTTGGACACAGTGAATATTTTTTGCAAAAATAACGGTTGTAAGCGTACGGTCTATTGGTAAACGCGTTGAATTGGATAACACAGGGGAGAGGGGGAGGTTCATTTTACATATAAACGCAAGTTTCTTTTTCTAAGATAAGCAATGAACCTTTCAATCATTCAAAATCAAATCAAACCTAATGTTCCCCGGTAATTGTTCTAATTTCTTATTCATAACTTCTTAGTACTACAGCTGTCGGACATTTTCCTGAACGGAGAGAGTCTTTTTATAATGATTTGATTTGTCTTTGTTTGCGAAATACCCTATTTTTCATATTGCGCCACCCCCTAAAAATAACTTTCCTCGGTTTGTGATTATATATTGTTGATTAGGGTCATTTGCCTGTTCCAATGTGTATTGAATCAATTTATTGTCTTTTAATGGCTTTACATAATCATCTCGATAGCGTTCTCTGCTTCGATAGCCTAATGCATTTGCCAATTCATCAAGCGATATGGGAGTAAAAGTGAGCAATAGTGTACTCAATAATACCCTTGCTCTTTTTTTTAGTAACTCCCCACTTTTTTCAGACCAACTCCCCACTTTTTTTAACTCATCAACTGTTAATTCATTGTTTGTCAGAAACCTCAATCCTGACAGCTTCCCACTTTTTTTAGACCAGCTCCCTACTAATAGTGTGGCGAGTTCATCCAAATCATCTATGTTTTTGAGATTCAAATCTAGAGGGAGTTCTTGAAGTGCTCTGGTTTTCTCAGCATCTAATAGTTTATCTGATAGTTGAGCAAGGTGTAGGAATAAAGGTGCTTTTGCACCTACCTTTTGCAGCAACATAGGTATGGTGCTTTTAAATGGCTCATCTTCTATAAATATCGGATGTGCCCCACCTGTGTAATTAGCTACAAACTTGTTCATATTTCGAACGCCTGACCCAATTTCATCAGCCCAAGTAAGGATATTAAAAAATGCGCGTATGTTTGGGTTCTTTGGTTCTGCCTCAAAGGTTTCTAAGTCTAAAGGCCCAGTAAATCGTCTTCGATTTGGATTGGTGGCCTCAACACGGTCTTCGTAAATAACTACTTGTGTTGGAGTGGCACTGTTATACTCTCGGTGAATGATAATGTTTGCCACAAGTTCACGGAAAATTAGCTCACGCAAATCTTTGCGGTTTCCATCTGCATCTTGCCAAAACTTTTCCGGCCAGTGATCTTTGATAAATTGCATGGATTGAAGGTAAGAATCTATGAGGTTGGTTTTTAGTAAAAGCCGGTCATCATAGCGGTCTTTATTCTCCCTGCGAACCAAAATATCTATACGGTATGCAGGTAATAAATTGCCAATAACTTCATCTGTGCCAAATACTAAAGCAGCCGCTAAAGTCAAGCCTTCTTCACCTGTTGTAAAGTCCTTGCGAAGAAAGCGTGCATCTCTTAAAATACGCTCATTTGAATAACCGGTAGCAAGCCAAGGGTGGTTGGCATTAACCAAAGCTACTCTTGACTTAACCTGATCAAAAAGTGTTGGGTCTAAATCTCCAACACACAAATTTGGAAATATTTGGTTTTCTGAAAATACATTTCGCTTACGAGCATACATTTCAGAAATTCGCGCCTCATCAGTAATTCTAAAATCACTGTCGTTTTCACGGTCGTAAATTATCTGGCCGTGTTTGTGGACAAATGAGCTAACGGGTACACGGATATAAAGTATGATCTCATTATTATGAACCACTTCATTTACAGCCAATGGAAATGGAGGGTTAATTACATCTGGGTTATTTAAAGCCGTCACAATATTTTGCTTGAGTTGCATGAGGTTTTGTTGATTTATGCCCAACACATTGCCACCATCATCTATACCTAAAAGAATGACGCCTCCTTCACGGTTTAGAAAAGCAGAAACCGTATCATATAAGGTGTCAGGAACGCCATTTTTTGCCTCTTTAAATTCAATACGCAGACCTTCTCCCAATGCTAAAATTCTATATAATTCTTTTGTTTCCATGTTAAGTCACACTATTTTTCAGAGAAATTGCTTTAAATAACAAACATACATATTTATTTTCCGGTAATACTGTTTACTAAAGGTATTGAATTCGACAGATGTAAAATCTGGTTTGTGTAAGTTTTCCACAGTCCAGTAAATTTCTCAGTGTTTATGTTACTTAACCAATTTGACTGTTTTTGCAAAAATAACGGTTGTAAGCGTACGGTCTATTGGTAAACGCGTTGAATTGAATAACACGGTGGAGAGGGGGAGGTTCATTGGGGGGCTTGCTCTAGCACTTAAAAATATTATGATATTTATAATCTGATTTAAAATGAATTACATTTATTCATGTTTTATAAAGTTAAAATTAATTCTAATTTCAAATTGTCCTAATTTTGGGGAAGGTTACAAAGGGCTGTTGTTGAACTTTTCTTCAAATTGATGGTCTCAAAATTGCTTAAGAATTTCAGCGAACCCTGCCTCATCAACCTTAAAGGGCTTTTTACAATTTGAACATTTTTTTCATTCATTATCTAAAAGGTATTTTTTTATTCTATCTACAGTTGTATTTGAAGCCTTAATTTTTGCTTCTTTGAAATATTCTTTGATATTTGCTTTTGTTACTTTGTTTAAATTTTTTTGCTTAAGCCATGATTGGTACTCACTTGCCCAATTAGCCCAATTAGCTTCTTCAATTTCCTTAAAGTTTATTTCAATTAATTCTCTGGCTAAGGACTCAGCTTCATAAATGTTTTCTCTGATTATATCTGGAATCTCCCATTGATCTACTAGCCCAATTGAATTCCAATATTTGGATTTTGCACTTGAGTATAGTGAACGATCAAACCCTTTACTTAATTCCGGAAACTTTTTTAATGAATAGTTAAATATCTCATTCTGAAGGTCTTTAACGGTAAGATTTTTTAAATACTTAATTGCATTCTTTTGACTTTCTTTTTGTTCTTCTAAAAGGTGGGATAGGAAATAGTCATCTTTATTTGTGTTTTCTGGCAATAAATCCGCAGAACCAATTTCAATTTTTTTGTATTGAAAATTTCTATTCAATTTAATTGCAAAATATGCAGCTTCGAGTCTATCAACTTCACTTAACGATTGGTCTGAAGAGAAATTAATCAGTATGTTGTACAAATCTTCGTATTTTCCATCTTGAATATTTTGTTCGATTGCTAATGGGATTTTAAATTCATCAATTGGCTTGAAATCTTTTGGAGAAAAAGAAAGATCTTCCATTAACTTTATTTTCGATTCAATCTTCATTTTATATTTATTAAATACACCATAACTCGTTTCAATATGTGCACTTTTTTTCACAACATATCCCAAATCGGTATATTTTGTGCACTTTTCGTGTCTTTCACAAAGACAAATATACCCATAATTACTCAAAACTTTCGTTTCATTTTTCAACAGGTTATGCAAGGGGCTGGGGAGCTGGGGAGAACGGAGGCATGGAGGCACGGGAGTACGGAAGCGGGGGTCTTTAACCACGAATCACACGAATAGGAAAGTATTATAAAATGGCTTAGTTGTCCTAAGTTCACTTAGCCCGCTCAGCCGCTCAAATGATATCTCTCCCGGACAAAAACATGATGATAAATCCCATCCCCAAAAAAAACGCCATATACAAAATACGTTAAAGCCCATACGACCATTCGTCAAACCCGACAACAGACAACAGACTCATCACTCACAATGCCGCCCCACTTCCAATTCCGCTTCCAAAAATCCCATCTTTGAGGCCTGTCGGAGATCTTCGCAGCCGCCCCGGTCATCTTCCAGCATGATTTTGGACAAGCCACGGAAGTAATAGGCCTTGGCGTTGCTCGGTTTGAGTTCAATGGCGGTAGAGAAATCGCTAACGGCGCCGCGATAGTCCTCGATGTTACCCTTAGATGCGCCGCGGTATAGGTAGGCATCTGTGTAGTTTGGGTCTAACGCAATGGCTCGTGAAAAGTCATCGATGGCGCCTTGGTAATCTTCCATGCCGTCTTTGACTACGCCGCGGTAATAGTAGGCCTGTGCGTATTGGTCTTCGATGTCGATGGCTTTGCTGTAATCGGCGAGAGCCCCTTTGAGGTCGTTGACAAATCCCTTGGTGCGCCCGCGGAAGTAGTAGGCCTCTGCGTATTGGGGTTGCAGTTCAATGGCCTTGTCGTAGTCGACGATGGAGGCGCGGTAAGCTTTAGTCAGTCCTCTGTAGCGCCCGCGAAAGTAATGGGCTTGCGCATTGTCCGGTTCCAGTTCAATCGCCTTGCTGAGGTCTTCAATGGCGCCTTTATAATCCTTGAGCTTGGCCTTTGCTCGCCCTCTGAGATAGTAGGCCTCGGCATTGTTCGGGTTTTGACGAATCAC
>PXCF01000100.1 GCA_003566715.1 Cryomorphaceae bacterium
ATTAATGGTTCAGGGAGTTTGAGCAGTTCTTCACCTGCAGCGTTGTTGAGCGCCTGAGCCAAGTCGCGTGTGATTTCCAAGTGCTGTTTTTGGTCTTTGCCGACTGGAACATAATCGGCATCGTATAACAAAATGTCGGCAGCCATAAGGACCGGATAGTAGAATAACCCCGCGTTGACGTTGCTCAATTTATCGGATTTGTCTTTGAATGAATGGGCGTTGGCCAACATAGGATAGGGTGCAAAGCAACCCAAGTACCACGTCAGTTCATTGACTTCCGGCAAGTCGCTTTGGCGGTAGAAAGCGTTTTTTTCCACATCAAAACCGGCAGCCAGCCAAGCAGCAGCAGCAGCGTAGGTGTTTTCTCTGCGCAGATTGCCATCGCGCAAGGTCGTCAGTGAATGCAGGTCGGCAATAAAGAAAAACGATTCGTTATCGGGTTTTTGCGAAAGTTCTATTGCCGGGCCTAGTGCGCCGAGTAAATTCCCCAAGTGTTGCTCTCCAGAGCTTTGAATGCCGGTAAGTATGCGTGCCATGATTAATTGTTATATACGGCGCGAAGATAACAAGTGTTGTGGTACTTTTGCGCCCATGTTGTCGAAGTTGTTTTATCCCTTTCAATTGTTATGGCGCGCGTGGTTTTACGCAGCAGTATTCATTTCTATACTTTTAGTTTTTCCGTTCATTACGCTCTTTTCTTTAAACGAGCGCCTTTATCCATTGTTTTTCTCCTTTGCGAGAGTCTGGGGATACAGTGTATTGCTGCTTACAGGATTTTATCCTAGAGTCATCAATCGGAAATATATTGACCCACGCGCGAAATATATCATCATCGCCAATCACACGAGTATGGTGGATATCATGCTCACTTATGTGGCGGTTCCCAACACCTTTAAATTTGTTGGCAAAGTAGAGCTGGCAAAAATCCCTGTCTTTGGCTATTACTATCGTCGCACGAATATCTTGGTCGATCGCTCCAAGCTTTCCAGTAAAAGAGATGTTTATTTTTCCGCACGAAAAGCGCTTAGCGATAACATTAGTGTTTGCATTTATCCGGAAGGCGGAGTTCCGGAAGATCGCTCTGTGGATTTAGCGCCATTTAAAATTGGTGCCTTTCGCTTAGCCATCGAGGAAGGGGTCTCTGTTTTGCCCATTGCGTTTCCCAACAACAAGCGCCACCATCCATACGACTTCTTAATGGGAGGGATGCCGGGAATGTTGCGTGCGCATATTATGCCGCCTATTTCTCCCAAAGGCAAAAACGAAAAAGATCTCCGCGATGAATGTTACGCAGTTTTACATGCACATTTGTTAAGTTGATTTTCCAAAGGTGATCTAAGTCACGGTTTACGACAATTCAAATACCATATATTTGGAAAGTTAAAACCAATCGTTATGCCTCATCATCAGATTGCCATCATTGGCGCCGGAACAGCGGGAATTACCGTTGCAGCTCAGTTTTTAAAGAAAGACAAATCTTTGGATATTGTCATCATTGATCCATCCAAGGATCATTGGTATCAACCGGCCTGGACCTTGGTGGGAGCGGATACGTTTGATATGGAGAAAACCCGCCGCGACCAAAAGGACTTGATTCCCAAAGGTGCCAAGTGGATTCAGCAAAAAGTAGCTGAGTTGAATGCCGAGAAGAATGAATTATTGCTCGATAATAATGTCTCATTGACCTATGATTATCTCGTTGTTGCGCCAGGCGTACAAATTGATCTCGACGGTATTGAAGGATTGCGGGAAGCCATGGGCAAGGGAGGGGTTTGCTCCAACTACATTGATCCGGAGTACACCAAGAAGACGCTGAAAGAATTTAAGGGAGGAAACGCCATCTTTACGCAGGCTGCGACGCCAATAAAGTGTGGAGGTGCGCCACAGAAAATCATGTACCTCGCGGCGGAGATGCTCAAAAAGAATGGCGTGGCCAACGATACCAATATCATCTTTGCTACCCCGGGTTCGGTGGTGTTTGGCGTGAAAGAGTTCTTGCCGGCCTTGATGAAGGTCATCAACCGTCACGCGATTACCGTGAAGTTTTTTCATAAAATTACCAAGATCGACTCCAACGAAAAAAAGGTTTATTTTACCATTACGGCTTCCGACGAAAGCAATTGCATTGCCATCAATGAGAAACAAAGTATAGGTGAGGAGGTAACCGGAGAGGCCACCGTGGCCATCAAGTACGATATGCTGCACTTGGCGCCGCCGCAGTCGGCGCCAGACTTTATCAAGCGTTCAAACATTGCCCATAAAGATGGTCCTAATCAGGGTTGGGCCAATGTCAATATCCACAGCATGCAAAATCCGGATTATCCCAACGTATTTGCCTTGGGTGATGTGGCTGCACTGCCTACGGCGAAGACAGGAGCTGCTGTGCGCAAACAAGCGCCGGTGGTGGTAGACAATATCCTTAAGCTCATTGCCGGACAAAAAGCCAGTAACGAAGAATATCAAGGGTATTCCTCTTGTCCGCTCGTAACCGGTTACGGTAAAATGGTATTGGCAGAATTTGGTTACGGTAACAAGCGCATGAGCGACCCTATGATTTCAACCTTTGTGGACACCACCAAGGAGAAATACAGTATGTGGTTGCTGAAAAAATACGCCCTGCCTTACATGTATTGGAATCTTATGCTTAAGGGGAAAGCGTAACGGTTTTTTGAACTTGATATTGGAAGCTAAATAAGGCGTATAGTCATGCGTCTTTACTAGTCCCCAACTTTTTTGGTGATTTCTCGTATGGCCTTAAATTCCGAGAAAAATTCGCGTAGAACAATCCTTAAAAACGCATAGGTAGGCACGGCCACAATCATTCCCGTGATACCGGCAATAGATGCAGCGGTCATAATGACAAGGAAGATTTCCAGCGGGTGTGCATTGACCGAATTGGAAAAGATAAAGGGCTGAAAAATGAAATTGTCCATCATTTGCACCAAGGCAAATACACTTACAATTTTGAAGATAAAGGGGACCAACTGCGTTGAGTAGTCGATGTCTAAGTTGGTGGTAAGCGCCACAAACAAGCCGAAAATAGCGCCTAATGTGGGGCCTAAGTAGGGGATGATGTTGATGATACCGGCAAAAACACCAATCAATAGGGCGTTTTCAATGCCGAAAAGCATGAGTCCGGTACTCACCACTGTGGCTACTAGAGTGATTTGAATTAAAATGCCAATAAAATATCTGCTGAGCGAGTTTCTGGTCTTGCGCATGACATTCTCAACTTGGGGAATAAGGCGGTCCGGGGTAAGTGAAATTATGGCATCCGATGCCAAGTCGCGTTCTCGCAAAAAGAAAAACGTAATAAAAATGACCGAGAAAATGGCGATAAATACATTGCCAATGCCTTCGGCTAAATTGGTAAAAACTCTGGTTACTCTACCTGCGCCCACCAAATCAATAAGTTCTTTTTCTACGTACTCCTTACTCTTGAAGTCGGGGTCGGTGGATAAATTGTATCTCTCAACAAAGAGATCGATTTGTTCTAGGGGGTATTCCAAAGCATCGTTAACTTCTTCCAGCTTAATGTTGGATATATTCTTAAAGTCACTAAGTACTTTGGGTAAGAAGATAGATATGATGCCACCAAACACAATGAATAAGGTGAGTATACCGATTAAGGCCTTGATATTTTTGTGAATGGGTTTTTTGAATATTCGAAACTTATCCAAAAGTCGCATCAAAGGATTGAGTATGATGCTAAACACCACGGCAAAGAGAATGTACTTGACGATGCTCCATGCCAAATATATCAGCACGATGAGAAGGACGACGCCTATCCAGCCGAGAATGGTTTTGGTTCTTTGACTCATGTTATTTGTGTAATGACCTGCGCAATATACAACCTTTATGGTTTAAAGTGCTCGGCTTTCATGTTTAGCCAACCGAGCGCTGATCCGCTCAACAGCATTTCCGTAGTTGATTTGTCCAGTCCGGCCGATTTTATGAGTTTCCCCGGCTCTAACTCTCCCAACGGAAATGGGTAGTCCGTGCCCAGAGCAACTTTATCCGCGCCCATTAATTCGATGATGTAATGAAGCATTTTGTGGTCATGTACCAATGAATCCAACCAAAACTTACCGAGATATTCTTTAGGGTGAATGGGATTGTCAATGGCACATAAATCGGGTCTTACATCAAAACCATGACCAATTCTTCCTATGGTTGCGGGAAACGAACCGCCTCCGTGTGCGATGGCTACACGTAGATTGGGTAAGCGTTCCAAGACACCGCCAAAAATCAACGAGCAAATGGCCAGTGAGCTTTCTGCCGGCATACCTACCAACCAAGGAAGCCAATATTTAGGCATGTTTTCTTTTCCCATCATATCCCAGGGGTGAACAAATACCGCCATGTCTAGGTCTTGACACGCTTCAAATACCGCAAATATATGGGGGTCGTCTAAGTTCCACTCGTTGATATGGGTGCCGATTTCAATGCCTTTGAGACCGATGTCTTTACAGCGTTGTAATTCTTTAATCGCCAATTCGGGGTCTTGCATGGGTAGGGTGCCTAAGCCTACAAAACGCTTGGGATAGCGCTGTACAATGTCGGCAATGTGGTCGTTGAGAAACATGGCCACCTCCAAAGCGTCTTTGGGCTTAGCCCAGTACGAAAACATCACAGGGACGGTACTCAGGACCTGCACGTCCACGTGGTGATGTCCACATTCTTTCATTCGAGCTTCTGCATCCCAACAATTGTCTTCCACTTCTCGGAAGAAATGGTCGTCCTTCATCATACGTGCACAGCAAGGTTTGTGGTGATCGAGCCGAATGAAGCCTCCATATCCAAAGCGTTGTTTGAAGTCGGGAATATTCTCTGGAAGTATATGCGTGTGAATGTCAATGGTTAATATGTCGTCGAATGCCGGGTCGTATGTCATGTTGTTTTCTTGGTATTTCAGCCGTGAAAGTAACACATTTTTTTGGTTTGCTAAAACACACAATGGTATCATGTAAAGAATTGTTAATTACATTTGCCATCTTATTATCAAAAAAACACATATTTTATGGAATTCACGATGTTACTTTTGGTCCCGTTGATGGGAATTATTGGTTTATTCGTTATGTTTTTGAAATCGCAGTGGGTGAGTAAACAAGACCCTGGCGATGACAATATGCGCGAATTGGCAAAGTATATTGCCGATGGTGCCATGGCCTTCTTGAAAGCTGAGTGGAAGGTCCTTACTTGGTTTGCCATTATTGCCGGTGCGCTTCTCGCTTGGTCCGGGACTTTGGTGGAAACCTCCAGTCCGGTCATTGCCATTTCATTTATCATCGGTGCTGTATTGTCGGCCTTTGCCGGATGGATTGGGATGAACATTGCGACCAAAGCCAATGTGCGTACTACCCAGGCAGCACGTACAAGTTTGGCCAAAGCCCTTCAGGTATCCTTCAACGGAGGAACCGTTATGGGGCTTGGTGTTGCCGGCCTGGCCGTTATTGGAATGGGCGGTCTGTTTATTCTTTTCTACCAAATGTACGTGGTTTCTACCGGAGCCAGTGTCAACGGACATGAAATGGAAACGGCACTTGAAGTATTGGCTGGTTTCTCACTCGGCGCAGAATCCATTGCTTTATTTGCGCGTGTGGGTGGAGGTATTTACACCAAAGCGGCCGATGTAGGTGCCGACCTCGTTGGTAAAGTAGAAGCCGGCATCCCTGAAGACGATCCGCGTAACCCGGCAACCATCGCCGATAATGTGGGTGATAACGTAGGAGACGTGGCCGGTATGGGAGCCGACCTATTTGGTTCTTATGTGGCCACCATTTTGGCTACCATGGTACTCGGTCGCGAAATTGTTTCCATGGACGACGTAGGTGGGTTGGCGCCCATTCTTCTTCCCTTGCTAATCGCCGGTCTTGGATTGTTATTCTCCATTGTGGGGACGCTTTTCGTTCGCATTAAAAATGAAGACGACGATGTGCAAAAAGCCTTGAATTTAGGTAACTGGTCGTCCATCATTCTCACCGTAATCGCTTCGTACTTCGTGGTCAATTGGTTGATGGCCGATGAAATGGAATTACGTGGATTTACCTTTGGTAAATTGGACGTGTTCTTGGCCATTTTTGTGGGTCTTGTTGTCGGAGCCCTTATGAGTATTATCACCGAGTACTATACCGCTATGGGTAAAAAACCGGTGAACAGTATTGTACAGCAATCGTCAACCGGACACGCCACCAACATCATCGCCGGTTTGGCAGTAGGTATGCAATCAACGGTATTGCCCATTATCGTATTGGGTGCGGGTATCGTTGTTTCTTATTCGTTTGCGGGTCTTTACGGTGTGGCCATTGCCGCTGCCGGTATGATGGCCACCACCGCCATGCAGTTGGCTATTGACGCGTTTGGTCCCATTGCCGACAACGCCGGTGGTATTGCCGAGATGAACGGTTTGCCCGAGGAGGTTCGCGGTCGTACCGATAAGCTTGACGCCGTGGGTAACACCACTGCTGCTGCAGGTAAAGGGTTTGCCATTGCATCGGCGGCGCTTACCGCTTTGGCATTGTTTGCTGCTTTTGTGGGAATTGCCGGTATAGATTCTATTGACCTCTACAAGGCACCTGTTCTTGGCGCCCTCTTTATTGGTGGTATGATTCCGTTTATATTTTCATCATTGGCCATAGCTGCTGTAGGTAGAGCTGCTATGGAAATGGTTGAAGAGGTGCGACGCCAGTTTAGAGAAATTCCGGGAATTATGGAAGGTACAGCTAAACCAGAGTATGAAAAATGTGTTGATATCTCAACGAAAGCTTCAATTAAAGAAATGATGTTGCCGGGAGCCATTGCTCTTGTTGTTCCGGTTCTGGTTGGATTTGGTTTTCGAGGTGTATTTGAAGGTGTGAGCTCAGCGGAAATTCTCGGTGGTCTGCTTGCAGGTGTGACCGTTTCCGGTGTGCTTATGGGAATTTTCCAAAACAATGCAGGTGGTGCCTGGGACAACGCCAAGAAGTCCTTTGAAAAGGGGGTGATGATTAACGGCAAAATGGAGTACAAGGGAAGTGAAGCCCACAAAGCCTCTGTTACTGGAGATACCGTTGGGGATCCATTTAAGGACACCTCAGGGCCATCGATGAATATCTTGATTAAGTTGATGTCTATCATGGCCTTGGTTATCGCTCCTCATATTCGCGTGGATAACGCCCCTCAAGGTCGAGTGAGCTCCCAAACGACATCGACGGTGTCTACAACCGATGGAGAGCAGATTTACCGAATGAGTGACCCTAAAGCCATGGAGATTATTGAAATGGCTGCTCAAGAAGCGGGTATGTCTCACGGACAAGGGGTTATTACAACCGATATGGGTGAGTTTATGGTGGAGATCGTTACGGCCAATGTTATGAGAAGCAGCCGCGATCAAGTAAAGGGAATCAATATTTTGTTTGATGCTTCAAGGGCGGCCGAAGCGGGATTAGAAGGGGTTAACTTGCGCCCAATGTTTATTTCTCGAAGCGCCACTAAGAATATGGATGACGAACACCGCTATTACTTCGATGGGTATATTGATATGTATGGTGGAAAAAAGTTTAAAGCACAGTTGGAAGCCCATATCGAAGACGAAAACTCTATTGGAGAAGCCACCGTTAGAATAGAGTGATTTTAAAGTATCGGAAATAAAAAAAGGCGCTCAACTTGAGCGCCTTTTTTTATGATGGATTGCTTGACGTAGCGTTATACCTATAATTTCTGCCAAGCGCTTTTTATAGACTGCTTGTCATTGCTTACGCGTTCTAGGATGTACCTTCCACTGGCAATTCTTTCGGGTATGTCAAGTTGCTGGATGTTTTGGCCAATTTTCTCGGCGACTATCTGTCCTTGCAAGTTGTAAAGACGTACATGATTAACACCAATCGTCCAATTGATTTGCTGGTAGCCGGGGTTGGGATAAATGTTATCTTCTTTTAAGTCGTGACCTTCAACAGAAAAGGAGTTGAACGCTAAAGAGTCACTTGGTGCTTCACAGCCAGTAGAACTAAGCGCTACAGCTTGGTAAAACCCGTTCTGTGAAACAAAGACCCAACTTGAATCTGCACCGGGAATGAGGTTGCCATTCACAAACCAACGGTAACTGTTTGCATTGGCAGAATTGGCTATAACACGGTCAAAGTCGAGAATAATACTCGGTGTGTCAACCGGTTCTCCGACACCTACAGTTACGATTTGTTGTGTGCTGTTATTTTCACTGTCAATGGCCGTTACGGTGTATTGCCCGGGACATAAATTGGTGTTTTGTCCGCCGGAAATGGTAAAGGCAAAAGGCCCGCCGGCGCCACCGCTGGCCGTTGCATTAATTTCCCCATCGCAGTCGCCCGGACAGCTTTCGTCAGACACCACTACATTCAAATCTATGGGAGTCGTTGGCACGTCTTCAGTAACCGTTTTCGACGAAAGACTCACTTGATTGTTGGTGTTGCTTCCGCTTGATGCCAAACAGGCTACGTAAAACGTTACCTCACCGGTGCCTGCTGCGGGGGCTTGCCAATCAATGGTCCATGATCGAGCATTGCTGGTGCCGCTGTTGCCGGAAGCGGTGTGCGTAACGGCGTTGCCGCCATTGACGACCTGCACACTGTTGTTGGGAGCAGAAAATCCGCCAATCTTAGCATTTGTAGAGTCTTCAGCAGTAAGTTGAAAACCAAATGTGTTGTTGGAGGGGTGAGAAATACTTATCGTGATGGTGTAGGTTACGCCGGGGTCATACCCGCTGGATGGAATGTTGGTGGTTATGATGCCGGTAACCGTAGATGGGCCACCGCTGTGACAAAAGATGCAATTGGTGCCATTGTCGCCGGGAGAGCCGGAATAGGTGCCGACTCTTCCTCCAGAAGATCCAAGAAACAGAGCGCTGGTTGCTATTAGGACAAGCAAACTCGAAAGTGTGTATATTTTCTTCATGGTCAGAGATTTATAAGTATATACGAAAAATGTACACGAATGGTTTACGAAAGCATCAAAATTTTTATGGGCTGGGTGTAAATACATGTATTACCCCAGTCGAATCGCGCCATTCTCACCCAGTCTTTTTCGGTGGTCAAAATAGCATCGGATTGTTGTTTTCGAATGGTATCTACATCCTTTTGCTCAAATAGATAGTGATCGGGAAATGGTAAATGTGTGACTCGAACAGATTTGGATTGCAGGTGGTCGAGCAGCGGCTGAGGATTGGCGATACCGGTAACGAGGGTAATGCTTTCGGTGCGATCGGGTTTGCCGTGTACACAGCGCCATGGACCGTAAGATGTAGCAGAAAACCGCACCGGTGCCGAGGTGTATCGACGGATGTGCTTGATAAATAAAGCCTTTTCGTCTTCGCCGATGTCCTTAGGACACTTGGTGACAACAATTTCTGATGCGCGCTTTGCTCCTTTGCGGTGTTCACGCAAATTACCCAGGGGTAGAAGATGGTCTTTAAAAAAGGGGTGCTGCCAAGTGGTCAACAAGATGCTCCTAGCGGGATTTACCCGCCGGTGCTGAAAGGCGTCGTCTAAAATAACCAGCTCTATGTGTGGGTGGCGTTTTTTTATGGTGTCGACCCCGAGCTGCCGATTTTCGCATACCACCACCACCACCGCTTGATGAAGACGTTTGAGCAATAGTGGTTCGTCGCCCACACGCTCGGGGACATCGTCCGGATAAACCTCTATATAGCCTTTGGTTTTTCTTCCGTAGCCTCTTGAAAGCACCGCTGTTGTATTGGCGTTGTGTTGGTGGAGTAAATGCTCAACAAATGGTGTTTTTCCAGTGCCGCCCACGCTGAGGTTTCCCACCACCAACGTTTTGATAGCGGCTTTGTCTAATCCTTTATTGTGCCTGGTATCGAAATAAAAATTTCTCAATTTAATGACCGCACCATACACCAGCGCCAAGGGGGCCGTTATCCAAATCCAAAAAGGCGATGTTCGGCGTGGCATCATGATGAAATATATTGTTCAATGGGTGTGTTGGGTGGCACCCAAGTGAGTTCCTCCTTATTTCTAAACCAAGTGAGTTGTCGCTTGGCGTATCTACGGGTATTGGTTTTGATGGCCGCTACCGCTTCGTCAATGGTATAGTTGCCGTCGAGATAAGCAAATATCTCTTTATATCCCACCGTTTGCAGCGCTTGGTGATTTCTGTATGGCAACATGGCGCGAACTTCTTCCAACAGTCCCTCGGCCACCATCATATCTACACGCTGTTCGATGCGCCCATAAAGTTCGTGGCGCGGCCAGTCAATGCCGAACATTCTCACGGGAAAAGGAAAGTCATCTGACTTGTTTTTTTGGATGTCCGACAAGCGTTTTCCGTTACTGCGATACACTTCTAACGCTCGTCCAAGTCTGCGTGGGTTGTGAACGTCAACCTTTGCATAATAGTCGGGGTCGATGCTTTTTACTTCTGCCTGCAGCCAATCAAGTCCTCTGTTTTGAATGTCTTCATTCACTTGTTTCCGAATGTTTTCCTCCACATCGGGAATGTCGTCAAATCCACGTACAAGGGCAGAGAGATAGAGTCCGCTACCGCCAACGGCCACCAGGTGCTCGTGTTGGTCAAGCCACCTACGGCAAAAAGCACGGGCCTCTCTGGCGTATTCCCCGGCCGAGAAGCTCTCTCTGATGGATTTGTTGCCAATGAAATGATGGCTTACCTGAGACAGTTCGTTTTTTGTAGGCGCTGCGGTACCAATGGGAATTTCACGAAAAAATTGTCGCGAATCAAAAGAAATGATCTCGGTATTGAGTGCCTTTGCCAAAGCGATGGCTGCAGAGGTTTTCCCGCTGGCGGTTGGTCCGGCAATTACCCAAAGCATTATAGGTCTGTTTTGGAGAAGCGCCACCAGCTAAAGGCGGTAAAAGCAACGATAAACAGCAAGGTTGTGATGGTTGCTTGCATTGGGAAGCCCGGAGGCACGTATGCCTCTCCGGTAAAAAATCCCACATATTTTTGAAAAGGGGCTTCTATCAAAAGACGACTCTGAGCAAGGGGGAGTATGGCTTTGATTTCGGGAATACGAAAAGCTACAATTGGCTCGGCGATGACAGCATAAATAAGGAGAATGATCATGCTGAGCCCTGATTTTTTTGTCAGATGTAAAAAGAACAAGCCAACGGTCATTAATGCTAAAAACTCTAAAGCCCAGAAAATGGGGTTGGATAGGTAGTCGCTCCAGCTTTTATCTCCTGCGCCAGACAATAAAAATCCCATGATATACAGAATGATGGTTTGAATAATAACAAACGCTATAATCCAAAGGTACTTGCTGAAAAACGTTGTGGGGCGCGACCAGCCCTCCATCACTTGTTTGCGGTGCATTTTATAGCGATAGTCCAGCGAGACGTAATGCATAAAAAGGATGACCATAATGTACTTGAAGAAACCAGCCATATAACTGATGGTTTGTAGAATAGTTCCTTTGTCAAAGAGGCCGAGAGATGCGAAGGTTTGGCCTTCTACGTCTTGACTGCTGCCCATAAAAGGGGCGTTTTTTAACTGTGAAACAACAAGGATAAATAGTCCCATAACTACCAAAATCAATATCGGGTAAACGGGATGACCTTTGAGCTTGATCCATTCGTTGGAAATAATTGCGCGCATAATCGGTTATTTTGTCTTTTCTATAAATAGCTTTTCCACCCCTTCTTTAAGCGGTACAAGATGGTTGAGTTGGATGTTGTTGCTGAATAAATAAGCATTTAAAGAGGCTGCGTTGCCGGGCTTCATCACTTCCACATGAATAAAATCTTCCACGAGTTCTGCCGACTTCGTCATGGCCCATTGCTTCACGGTTTCGAGTAAATGTTCGGCCTCGGCTTTAATCTGCAGCCTTACCGTATCGGTCTCCGTCACTTGATTGAGCACTTGGGTGTCAATGAGGTTACCTTGTTTAAAAATGGCCAGATGGGTGCATACCTTTTCAATCTCATCGAGCAAGTGACTGGAAATGATAACGGTAACACCTTCCGCAGCTAACTGGAGAATAAGTTCCCGTACTTCGCGAATGCCGCTCGGGTCAAGGCCGTTGAGTGGCTCGTCGAGAACCAACACACGCGGGTCGCCGATCAGTGCAGAACCAATCGCCAGGCGTTGTTTCATACCTAAGGAAAAGGCCCCGGACTTTTTCTTGGCCACATGGTCTAAGCCGACGCGTTTGAGAATATGTTCGCAGGTTTTAAAGTCAACCCCTTTGATGTTGGCCGTCATTTTCAAGTGATCAATGGCGCTGAGCTGGGGCATGAGGTTCGGTTCTTCCAAAATGCCGCCAATGCTTCCGGGTGGGTATTTTTCTCCGTTTTCAAACCAAGCGTAAGAACCAGAAGAGGACTTGATGATGCCCAAAATCATCCCCAAAAAAGTGGTTTTTCCGGAACCGTTGGGTCCCAAAATACCAAAAACAGACCCTTGAGGAATGGACAATGTCATGTCGTTAACAGCGATAAATTGTCCGTATTTTTTGGTAAGTCCTTGGGTGGATAGTGCGTTTTGTATTTTCATTAAATGCCTGTTGAAAAAAAATATGTATCTTTAGACGCGCGAAATATACAACAAAAGACCCGTAAGCACTGCAGGGTATAGCGCAGTGCAATTAATTGATTAATTTATGGAAAATACAGTTCAGCCAATCATCGAGATTCAAAAGGAAGATGTTGTAAACTTATCTTTTCCCTCTGACCCTGTCATATCGGACGTTTCCGAGCACAAAAAGTTGATGGAAGATCTTCACAAAGCAACCTCTCTTGGAAATATTTCCAAACACAAAGTGTATATAGTGTTTCGAGATTCCGAAGGTCCAAAAAAAGTTAATACCACTGTTTGGGCCATGACGGAAAAAAGTATATTACTGAAAAAAGGGGTGTTTCTACCCATTCACAGAATCGTTTCGGTAGATCTATTGTAAGTCGCTTTATCGATTGCTATACATAGATTCATAATACGATTGATAGGCTCCGGAAGTGATGTTTCGGAGCCATTTTTCATTTTGTAAATACCACGCAATGGTCTTTTCCAATCCTTGTTCAAAGGTCACGGAAGGCTCCCAGCCAAGTTCGTTTTTAATTTTTGACGCATCAATGGCGTAGCGTTTGTCGTGTCCGGGACGGTCTTTGACAAATGTGATCAAAGCGGCACTTTCGCCGGCTGATCGTCCTAAGGCTTGGTCCATTTGCTGGCAAAGTACCTTGACTAAGTCGATGTTCTTCCATTCGTTAAACCCACCAATGTTATAGGTTTCTCCGTTGACGCCCTTGTGATACACTAAGTCAATGGCTTTAGCGTGGTCGATTACAAAAAGCCAATCGCGGGTATAGTTGCCATCGCCGTAAACGGGCAGTGGTTTTTTCTCAATGATGTTGTTGATGAACAATGGAATGAGTTTCTCGGGAAACTGATTAGGCCCGTAGTTGTTGGAGCAGTTGGTTATAACATAGGGCATGTCGTAGGTTTCACCATACGCGCGAACGAGGTGGTCAGAAGCGGCTTTAGAGGCACTATAGGGTGAATTTGGGTCGTATGGGGTGGTCTCGGTAAACAGTCCGGTTTCACCAAGGGTGCCGTAAACTTCGTCGGTTGAGATGTGGTAAAAACGCTTGCCTTCCCACTGTCCTTGCCAGAGGCTGCGAAAGGCATTCAGCAAGTGAACTGTGCCCATCACATTGGTTTCAACAAATGCACTTGGGTTTTCAATAGAACGATCAACGTGGGATTCGGCGGCGAGGTGAATCACCCCATCCGGCTGGTGCTTTTTAAATAAATGATCAACCTGCGCGGCATCACGAATATCGGCCTTTTCAAAGACGTAGTTATCGCTCTGATCTATGTCCTTGAGGTTTTCTAAATTTCCGGCGTAGGTGAGGGCGTCCAGGTTGACAATCTTGTAATCGGGGTAATTGTTGACCAATTCACGAACGAGGTGGGAGCCGATGAAGCCGGCGCCTCCGGTAACGATGATGGTGTGCTGACTGCTCATGATTCTTTTTCGTTGAGTATGTGTGTTTCGTCTAAAATATTTTTCTGAAAATTCCAGGCATCGCGCAACATATCGTCGATGCCGTACTGGGCTTTCCATTGAAGTTCTTGTTCAGCTTTGTTGGCATCGGCATAAACTTGCACAACGTCTCCGGCTCTTCGAGGTGCAAAGTGATACGGAAGGGCTTGTCCACTAACGCGCTCAAAGGCCTCAATGACTTCAAGCACAGAGTAACCGCGCCCGGTACCTACGTTGTATACGTCGTAGCTCGGACCTTCGTTGTTGAGTAATCGCGCCATGGCTTTTACGTGCACGTGGGCCAAGTCAACCACGTGAATATAGTCTCTAATCGCGGTGCCGTCGGGTGTAGGGTAGTCGTTACCAAAAACACTTAATTCTTTTCGCAAGCCCGCTGCCGTTTGCGTAACAAAAGGAATGAGGTTTTGCGGAACGCCAATAGGCAACTCGCCAATGAATCCATCGGGGTGTGCGCCAACAGGATTGAAGTAACGCAGGGAAATGGCTTTGAACGCTCCGGTTTTGGTGGCGTCTACCACGATTTCTTCCCCCATTTTTTTGGTGTTGCCGTAGGGTGATTCCGCCGGTTTGAGTGGGGTTTGCTCGGAAATTGGCAGCTTTTCGGGCTGACCGTAAACGGTGCAAGATGAGCTGAATAACATCGCTTTAATGCCGTTTATTTGCATTTGCTTGAGTAAGGCTACCAGACCGTAGATGTTGTTGTCGTAATACTTGAGCGGTTCGGCCACACTTTCCCCAACAGCCTTGTAGGCCGCAAAATGAATGACGCCGGCAATATTGGGGTGTTTTTCAAATACCTCCTTCATCGCCTTCTCATCGCGGGTGTCGTAAGGATAAAAATCGATTTCTTTGCCGCTGGTTCTGCGAATGCTTTCTAGCACTTGCATTCGGCTGTTGTTGAGGTTGTCAACCACCACAACATCGTAACTGGCGTGGAGAAGTTCCACAACGGTGTGGGAACCAATAAAGCCTAATCCTCCGGTAACTAAGATGGTTTGTTTACTCATGATCGAGGCTTTCGGATGTAGCCTTCAAAATCTTTATGTTCTTTCTGATAAAGCTTTTCCTTAGGCAGTTGTCTAAAATAGTCGTAGGTTATCTTTAATCCTTCTTTGCGTGAAATTTTTGGCGTCCAGTCTAGTAGTGTTTTTGCTTTGCTGATGTCTGGTTGGCGTTGGGTAGGGTCGTCTTTGGGCAAAGGCTTGTGAACGACTTTTTGAGAAGTACCGGTGAGTTTGACGATTTCACTCGCAAAGTCGAGAATGGTGATTTCATCGGGGTTTCCAATGTTGACCGGATCGGCGCAGTCGCTAAGCAATAACCTGTAAATGCCTTCGATAAGGTCGCTGACGTAGCAAAACGATCTGGTCTGATGCCCATCGCCAAATACGGTGAGGTCTTCGCCGCGCAATGCCTGGCCAATAAACGCTGGCAACACGCGACCGTCGTTTAATCGCATGCGCGGACCGTAGGTGTTGAAAATGCGAACAATCCTTGTTTCCAAACCATGGTAGGTGTGGTATGCCATGGTCAGGGCTTCTTGAAAGCGCTTGGCTTCGTCGTAAACCCCTCTAGGTCCAACCGGGTTGACGTTGCCCCAGTAGGCTTCTGTTTGTGGGTGAACCAGTGGGTCGCCGTACACTTCGGAGGTGCTTGCCACCAAAATACGGGCGTTTTTTTCCATGGCAAAGCCCAGTAGATTGTGGGTGCCAAGGGAACCTACTTTTAGCGTTTGGATGGGGATTTTTAAGTAATCGATGGGACTGGCAGGAGACGCAAAGTGTAAAATGTAGTCAATGTCTCCGGGCACGTGTACAAACTTTGTGACGTCATGATGGTGAAATTCAAAACGATCTAAGCCAAATAAGTGACTGATGTTGTCGAGGTCACCGGTGATGAGGTTGTCCATCCCAACGACACGGTACCCTTTTTCAATGAAAAAATCACAGAGGTGGGAACCTAAAAAGCCGGCAGCACCGGTTATGAGAACGCGTTTGCTCATGAGTGGGTGTTCAGAAATTGGTTGAGGTGATTGACGATGTGCTCTTGTTGCTCCACCGTTAATTCGCTGTGCATGGGTAGGGAAATCACGTGTTTACACAAGGATTCCGTGGCGGGGAAGCGCACATCGCCTTCTTGTAGATAAGCTTTTTGTTCGTGAAGTGGCACCGGGTAATAAATCATTGCGGGGATGCCTTGTTCAGATAGATATTGTTTTAATCCATCGCGGTCTACGGATGGGTCCAATATCAAGGTGTACTGGTGGTAAACATGGGTGGAGTATCCCACTTCTACCGGCGTATTTACTTTGGTTTGGGTTGCCAATAGTTGGTTGTAGCGGTGTGCCGCTTCGCGACGACGTTGGTTGTAACTGTCGAGATGCGGTAATTTGACGTTCAATATCGCGGCTTGAATGCTGTCCAAACGAGAATTTACGCCAACGATATCGTGATAGTATTGCACGCTTTGTCCGTGATTGGCAATTTTTTTCAATCGATCGGCCAACGCTTGGTCACGGGTAAACATTGCCCCGCCATCGCCAAAGCAGCCTAAGTTCTTCGATGGGAAAAATGAGGTGCAGCCAATATGTCCAATGGTGCCGGCTTTCATGCGTTCTCCGTTGCTCATGGTAACGTCGGAACCGATGGCTTGCGCTGTGTCTTCTACGATATATAACTGGTGTTTTTCTGCCAAGGCATTGAGTCGTTCCATATCGGCACATTGACCAAATAAGTGAACGGGAACAATGGCTTTGGTGTGTTCCGTTATGGCTTTTTCAACGGCGTCAACGTCGATGAGAAACGTCTCGGGATGTACGTCAACCAAAACGGGTTTAAGTCCCAGTAGCGCGATCACTTCTGCCGTTGCTACGTAGGTAAACGTTGCGGTAATCACTTCATCACCGGGTTTGAGCCCCAACCCCATTAAGGCGATTTGCAGGGCATCCGTGCCGTTGGCACAAGGGATGACGTGAGCCCCGCCTAGGTATTGGGAAAGACTGTCGGAAAATTTATGTACTTCTGGGCCATTGATGTATTTCGACGATTTTACGACATCTAAAACGGCTTGGTCTATGTCTGCTTGAATGTGCGCGTATTGCGCCAGCAAGTCAACCATTTGAATTTGTTGCATAGGACTATTTATATGTTGCAAAAATACATTACAATGCCCACATGTCAGAGCCCGTCACGAGTGCGGTTTGCGATGTGTATGGTGCTTCCTTTTATGAGCGTGCACACCAAACCCGATTCCTTGCGTATTTTTGCCAAATGATACGATTACTATTTGTGGTAATGATTATTTCTTCGGTCACATTATCTGCACAGGTTAATGTGAGGGATAGTGTATCTCCTGGCTGGATGATAAACATTCGAACGGGCATGTTTTTTCCACAAATGGATCTGGGAGATGCCTTTGGAGAAAGCTACGCCATTGGTGTGGGAACGTTTTACAAAGACAAAAACAACTGGCTCTACGGCGTGAGTGGTGATTTTTGGTTTGGAAGTGATGTGTCTGCGCACGAATCCATTTTAAACGGCATAAGCAACAACAACGGCAATGTGATGGATCACTTTGGTAATTTTGGCAATGTACTCACCTATCAGCGTGGATGGTTAATTGGAGGAGATGTCGGGAAGTTGTTTCACAATTGGGGCGGCAATGCCAATAGTGGCGTGTTTATGACCTTGGGTGGTGGTTTTATGCAGCATCGGGTTAGACTGGAGTCGGCCAGTAGAAACAGTGTCGTCTACCAAATTGAAGCGGAGTATCAGCGCGGTTACGACAGGTTGAACTTGGGCTGGATGAGTCGATTCAATATTGGTTATCTCAATGCGCATACCGGAAAGACATTGAACTTTATGATTGCTGCGGAGATCATGTACGGACAAACGACCAATATACGTGGGTATAATTGGGATACTGGTATGAAAGACAATGGCATCAACCACAATTTAACCATTGGATTGAGATTTACTTGGTTTTTACCCATTTATGACAAGAACTTTCAAACGTACTTTTACAACTAATTCGTCTTGTTTTTCTACAACTTAGCCATTGGTATATATCACTTAGGTATCAGAATAACTGCTTTGTGGTCCGATAAAGCACGAGCTTGGGTGCATGGTCGTAAGGGAATTTGGGAGATATTACCAACCACCAATAAACGTGTCATTTGGTTTCATGCTGCTTCTTTGGGAGAGTATGAGCAGGGAAGGCCGGTGATGGAATTATGGCGCAAAGAGCATCCGGCCGATTTTATTCTCTTGACGTTTTATTCCCCTTCCGGTTTTGCCGTAAGTCACGCGGATGCTCCGGCCGATTACATTTGTTATTTACCGGCTGATGGAAAGAGAAATGCGCAGCGATGGTTTGATCATTGGGATCCCAAGCTAGCCGTTTTTTTTAAATACGATATGTGGCTGCACTACATCAAGACAGCGCACGAAAATGTGGTGCCGCTGGGCTTTATTTCGGTTTTGGTTCGCCCCGGTCAATTCTTTTTAAAACCGTGGGCCTCTTTTGTGAAAAAAGTGCTCAAGCAAGCGGCGTTTTGGAGTTGTCAAGACAAAGAATCGGTAAAGATGCTTATGTCACACGGGTTTGAGGGCGTTCACTTAGCCGGAGATACCCGGGTAGATCGCGTCATGCATTTGAGAAACAGCGATTTTCGGGATGACATCATGGCCACGTTTGCCAGAGGCTCGTTGGTGTTGGTCGCCGGAAGTTCATGGCCCAAAGAAGAGGCAATGATTGCCGAATTGCTCAAACACGAATTGGATATAAAAGTGATCATGGCGCCGCATGACGTTTCCGAAAAGCACATGAAAGACATTGGAGCTAACTTTGGCAATTATGCCATTCGATACTCGCAAGTAAGTAAAGCGTCAGACGTGCGATCATATAAAGTACTTGTTGTTGACCGCGTTGGATGGCTGTCTCGATTATATCGTTATGGTCACATGGCCTTTATTGGTGGAGGCTTTAAAAGAGGCGTTCACAATACCTTGGAACCGGTCGCCTATCATTTGCCGGTTGCGTTTGGTCCCAATCACCAAGCATTTCACGAGCCAAATGTTTTTTTGGAAATGGGAATCGGCTACGAGATACGCACCACTGATGATTTATTGAGTTTTGTAAAAATGCATAAGAAAGAAGTCAACCGTTTACAGGTAGAAAAAAATGCCTCGCGTTTTTTTGAAAATCACAGAGGTGCTACCGAAAAAAATGTAAAGTTGCTCCGTTACATTCTTCAGAGCAAACGACCTTTTTCTGTTTGAATAACGCGAACTGCTTTCATAAAGAAGTCATAAGACTTTATGATACAGTGTCTTGTTTTATTAATATCATGGTAATATCAGAAATAAATTTTAGAGATACTAGAAAACGAATTATATTTGACCATTCTTAAAAACCGAAAATTAAAATTATGTTTGTGAAACACATTTTGACAGCTGTTCTAACCAGTACTGTATTATTGAGCTACGGATGCCAACAAGGCAAGGAGGTAGCAAGCGAAACGGAAGATGTAACCTCTGTGGAAGGGGAAACAATGGAATTTGATCAACAAGTACCTACCGGTGATGTAAGTGAAGAAGAATTGACGGCCTTTGTAGGTATTGTGCAAAAACTTCAACCGTTGGGTATGGAGGCGCAGCAAAAGATGTTAGCCGCTGTTGAAGAAGAAGGCTTAGAGCCACAGCGTTTTTCTGAAATCATGAGTGCTCAACAAATGCCGGAAGGCGAGTCTGATGCAGAAATAAGCCCGGCGGAAATGGATAAGTATGAAAAAGCTCAGAACGCTGTCGATCAGATTCAAGACGACGTACAAGCTCAGATGAACGAAATCATTGAAGACAACGGTATGTCTACCGATCGTTATGAAGAAATCATGATGGTTGTTCAACAGGATCAAGCTTTGATGCAACGCGTTCAGCAAATGATGCAGCCCGATATGGGTGAGCAGCAAGCGCCGCAAGGAATGGAATAATTTTTCATTTGCGTAAAGCATTAAAAAACCAGTCAATTTATTGGCTGGTTTTTTTTGTGCCCAACACACGTTTATTTCAATGACTGACGTTATAGCTTTGTTTATTACTCCATCATTTTTTAATCCTTGATTTTTTATGAATGCACCAATTAAACTTGTTTTAATACTTTGTCTCATGGTTCCTGGCCTCTTTGCTCAGTGGAAAATTCAGGAAGCCGGTGTTCGCCTTGAAGGGGTTGCAGAAACAGATAATTCTAACGTTACACCCGAAATAACAGAGCTTTCCAATTTGTATCCGTGGTCAAATATCGTTCAAGGTGATTTATCGGATTACCAAAAAAATTATGGTTACGGTTCATTTTCACCCAAAACACATTTATTTGTTGGCTTGTCAAAAGATGACTGGGAATACACCACCCTTCGCGTTGGTTTGTTTTACGGCAACGCTTTCGCAACAACAGCTTCCTATAAACGAGAAGATCGTGTCGTCGTCGATACGCTCATGAGTTCGAGCAGCGACAGGAGAGTCACTGTGGATAGCGTGAATTCTCGATCTGTTTATGTCGATCAAAGGCACCAGGAACTTGGTGTAAATGTTGAACTGTTGTTTTATTTATATCCGGAAAAGCGTTGGTCGCTCTACGGTGGCATTGGTATGATGGCCGGGTTGCACATCAATAATCGAATTGACATTCATCACAGCGAGACCATCTGGGAAAATGTAAATTTTGGTGACCGATCGGTTGGTCAGTGGCAAGAAAGAAATGCGTTGGGGAGAGATCAACAAGCCATTGATGGTTTGGGGTATCACATCTCGGCCAATATTCCGGTTGGACTCGACTTTACGGTTTCCAAAAATGAATCGTCTACCTGGAATAATGTACACTTGTTCTGGGAGTGGCGGCCAATGTTTATGTACCGCAACCTCAGTTCCGGAAACGATATGCTTTCCGTAGGCGTGGCCACCGGATTGGGCGTTCGTGTGCATTGGTAACCTACAAAGAGGCCGGTTGTATGCGTGTAAAGCCCCGAAGCTTAATGAAAGGCGCGTAGAAATCGGTCAACTTTCTCATCGGTAACGTGCTCCATGACCACAACTTTCACCCATTTGGGGTTGTCGTGATCGTCGGGTACCAAGTGGAAAGCGTTAACGATGTCGCGCGAGATGTCTTCTGCGCGAATGGCCACAATATTTGATCCGCGCTCCTGAAAGTAACGTATGCTGTGACTGTCCAACGCACGGGCAATTCTATTGGCGCGTTCAATTAAGGTTTGGATTTTTTCTGTCCACCCTTGCTTGCCGTAGGTGGAGAGGATCATCCAAATCGCTATAGCATTGGCGCCGGAGCGACTGCCAATCAGTGTCGCATCAAGGCCCTTGACGTAAGAAGCTTCGCTGTTGCGCACGTATTTCATAAAGCCTTTTCGTATGAGAAAAACTCCGGTCCCGTATGGTGCTTGTACCATTTTATGGGCGTCTAAGGTGACCGAAGTGATTTCCGGATGGGAGAAGTCCAGTCCGTGAGATTCGCCACAAAAAGGAAAAACAAACCCGCCATACGCCCCGTCAACGTGAATGAAATAATCCATGTCTTTCGCTTTAAGCGCTTCCACGTAGGTATCCGTATCGTCAACGCTGCCAAACATGGTGGTCATCATATTGGCCACAACAATGAGGTGTTTGATGCCCTCTTTTTTAAGTCGGATTAAGGTTTGGTCGAGATGCGTTTTGTCAATTTTTCGCGTATCCTCGTCCACGTTAACACGAATAAAACGGAGGTTTAGTAAATTGGCAGCTTTGGCCGCGGAGTAGTGGTTGTCGGCGGAACACAGAACGGCAATTTCCTCAGGTTTAGCGCCTTTTTCTTGCTGGAAATAATTGCGGTAAATCCACGCGGCTTGAATGTTGGCCTCCGTGCCACCCGAGGCAACATACCCGTCGTAACTTTGAGGCGTAGCGCGTAAAATGTCTTCGGCACAAATGCGAAGGGTTTCCAATTCAATGGCTTGTGTGCCGGCAAAAAACGGTTCGGAGTCACCGAGGGTATGGCACCCAATGTGGTTGGGATTGCGGATTAATGAAGTCAAAAAAGGGGCGTCGCTTAGAAAGGGCGCATCTTGGTAAAACACTCTGGGGTCAAGTCTTGAACCGGGAATGCCAATAACATCGCTTTCAATGAAATTGACGTTGTTGTCGATGGCGTGAAATACCCGTTCTTTGATCTCTTCGCGCGATAGCTTTTTCCAGACATTGGTGTTCATGGCCATTATGGTTTGTGTTTGCGCTGGCAAATCTCAGGCTTTTTCGTAAAACAAAAGGTGACTTTCGACATAAAACACCTATTTTTGCCGACATGGAAAATATGGATTTTGACGCCGTTGTGCGGGAATTGAATGCCCGTACAGAAAACACCCTCATGAAGACCTTAGGTATCACGTACACTCGTGCCGGAGAAAATTTTCTCGAGGCCACCATGCCCGTTAATGAAACCGTTCACCAACCTTACGGATTTCTTCATGGCGGTGCATCCATGGCCTTGGCAGAGTCGGTGGGTAGTGCCGCCAGCCACGTCTTTGCTCGTCAAAAAGTACTCGGATTGGAGTTTAGTGCCAATCACCTTAAGACATTGAGAAGTGGCGTTGTTACCGCCCGAGCCGAAGCAGTTCACCTCGGAAGAAGAACCCATCTTTGGTCCATTCGCATTACCGATCAAGATGGTAGGTTGATTTCGCAGTGTAAACTCACCAATATTGTACTTGAAGACCGATGAATAGGACCGCTTTCTTTGCCTGTAAGCGACCGCATACTAAGGTGTCCAGCATTTATTTATGCCATCCATGTGATGAAGCCAATGCAGACTTGGTTTGGGGTGATTATGCGGCCAATGATATCATGTACTATAAACGCGAAGTCGTTGAATCTCACCCTGATTCTTGTCTGACTTTGTCGCTTGATGGTCGTATGGTTGCGGTGGAAAAAGAAGACTATCTCTCTCTGGTCGAACGCGCCAGAAAAACCATTGAAGAAACCCAAGCCAAAAAAATAGTGCTTTCCAGAACCCAAGTGGTCAACTTACCTGAAGGGTTCGATACATTTTCGTTTTACGAGCAACTTTGCAATGCGTTTCCAACGGCCTTCGTTTATTTATTTAATGCCAATGGAGTCTGTTGGATGGGCGCCACTCCAGAGCTTTTACTTGAGCAAGATGGACAGAATATAAAAACCATGAGTCTGGCTGGTACACGTTGGATTAGTGAGGGTAAACATGCCGAGTGGACCGAGAAAGAACGCGAAGAACAAGCATGGGTGACCACTTTTTTACGTGAGACGTTAACGGAGATGGGGGTAAAAGACATAGAGGCGGTTGGTCCTAAGACATTGCAGGCTGGCCATTTACAGCATTTGTGTACCGAACTTAACGGTCGATTGCCGGAATCGGTAAGTCCACGCCAAGCGGCCGGACAATTACATCCTACACCCGCTGTTTGTGGGTATCCGCGCAACGTGGCTCATGCGTTTATACAAGAACACGAAACCCATGACCGCAGCTTTTATGCCGGATATATTGGCATGGTTGAAGGAGACAATGCCCATTTTTTTGTCAACCTTCGCTGCATGCAGGTGTTTGATGAACATGCGGTATTATTTGCCGGAGGGGGCATCACCGCTGATTCTAATCCGGAGACAGAATGGGAGGAAACCGAACAAAAACTGGACGTACTTCGTCAGCTAATACAAAGCGCATGAGCGCGTTTGACCGTGCCTGTACGGTGCTAAATGCCTTGTTTAACCGAGGGGTGAGACACATGGTGCTCAGCCCGGGTTCGAGAAATGCCCCAGTCATGTTGGCGCTATCGCATTTTCCCAATATTCAAGTCACTCTGCAACCCGATGAGCGCTCCGCTGCTTACACCGCCATGGGTGTTGCTCAGGCAACGAATTTGCCAACGGTGGTGTGCTGTACCTCGGGAACAGCAGCGGCCAATTATCTGCCCGCCATTGTTGAAGCCCATTACATGCAAGTGCCATTGATTGCCTTAACGGCGGATAGACCGTCGACTTCTGTTGATCAACGGCGCGGACAAACCATTCGTCAGCCGCATTTGTACGGTGACTATGTCCACTCGGTCATCAACTTTTCCGACGA
>PXCF01000111.1 GCA_003566715.1 Cryomorphaceae bacterium
AAGCATGGTCGCAGAGCTAAAAGCATATTCAGACTGGGGCTTGATGCAATCTCAAGATATTTATTGTCAGGAGTTAACAGGTATAATTTAAACTTTTTGAAATTTTTGTCGTGTACTTAGATGCAATGACTAAAATCACCGATGTCCCCACCGGTGATTTTTTTTCATACCCCCTACACAAAAACACCACTCAACCAAGCAAAAAACAACATTTCCAAAAACAGAAAAGCCAATACCCCGGCATAAATAAGTTTCCAGTTAGTCGTTTTTCTCGAGTCGTTATTCTCCATGGGGTGCGCTTTAATCCTTGTACTCCAGCAAATTTACCATCAATTTAAACGCGCCCGGCACTCCGGCAGGTAATTGTCTGAAGAAACTGATGCCCGAATAGATCACGTACCCCTTGCCTACCGGTGCCACAACCAAAGCGCCGTCAACCGGGTCTTCGCCGGGGTCGTTCATGCGCAGTAAGGGCTTGGCGTGCTCTGCCCAACTCTCGGCAAAGTACAAGCCGCGCTCTTGAACCCACCCATTAAAATCGTCCTCAGATATGCGATTGGGGCGCCTCCACACGCGGGCGTTGGGGTCTATGAATGCCACGGGACTCTCTTCTACCGTCACCCTCGATCTTCCCAAACTAAACGGCCAATTGCCCAAGGCCTCCGGCGCACTTCGCCAACCTACAGTATTGTATTGTATGAGATATCTTCCACCCTGCTCAACGTAGTCCATCAACTGCGACTCATACGTATGCATCCACTCGTTGGTATTGTACGCGCGAATCCCCGCAACAATGGCGTCATAGCGCTTTAAATTCCCGGAAGCGATGTCTTCTTGAGAAAGCACTTTCACCTCGTACCCAATGCGCGTCAACGCTTCCATGACTTCATCACCGGCGCCGGGTATGTAACCAATGGTCTTGCTTTTTCGCTTCACATTTACCGCCGATACTTGTACGTTTGCTTTGGGGTGCAGCAACATGGGCTTAAAGTGGTCAAAATCCAACTCAACCTTTCGTCTGGCCGATACCCATTCTTTGTCGACAAACAAAAGCGCGCTGACTTCTCCCCTGCCACTTTCACCTTCTATGTTGATGTTCTGAATCAACACATCACCCGCCTTTTTTAAGTTATAGGGAATAATGGATGGAGATATGCGCCAACCTTCAGGAGCCTCTAGTTTTATTTGCCCGCTATGAGCCGTTGTAGTGGCGTGTACTTCCAAGCGCAACTGTCTTGTATTGGCGTTAACAACAATGGTTCGGTCTTCAGAAAACGATACACTTACGGGAGGAACCACGCCAACCTCGCGGTAACGCTCACCTTTCACTCTGTCTGTCCACTTGTACATAAGCGCAACCTGATACGGAATCTTTCTTCCGTAAACGACTATTTGTATGTCTCGTGCATTTTCCGAAGGCTGTTCCGGCAGAGGCATAAGGTCGAGGTCGTCAACGTCAAACATGTTGTCAATGGGCGACTTCTCGAGATAAAACGGGTGATTAAACGACCCTTTGATGCGGTGGTTGATTTCCAAAGGGGTCAATACATTTTGCTCCAAGGGAATGAGTGAATCCTCTTGTAAGACGAAAACGGGAAGTGCACTTCGGTTGACCAACAACGCCTCGGTTTTGGCGTCATCCCCGGATTGATACATGGCGTTCTTCGACAACCACTCGGCATGAACACCCAAGCAACGCAATATCAAATTGTCAAGCTGTTTGGTTTTAAATGCCCGCCATTCTGTATTTTCAATGTTTTCTACCAATGGATAAAGACCAATCAAGGCCTTCACCGATTCCCAAGGCGCGTCATCGTCAAAGTTGGCTTGTATCAAGCGAATGGCGTTCTGTAACTCTGTGGCGTTCAGTCGGGCCAAAGACGTGTCCACGTGATCAAAAACAGAGGTTGAACACGGTTCACCTTTCACCAGTTCCAAGTACTCGGGAATTTTTCCGCGCAGCTTGGCAATACCAAATCCCTGACTCTTGTGCATGGAGCGGGAAGCTGAGGCCAGTTCGCCCAAATTGCCGCCAATAAGCGGATGATAACCACCGACATCAACGTGTAGCAACTCGCCCTTGCCTACTCGACTTGTATCCAAATCGGTCACCCACCAAGTACTGGTATTCCAGAAGACGTTTTTCACTTCCCAGGTTCCGTAAAGCTCGGCGCTCTCGGGATGAAACGAAGGGTCGTTGACCACGTCAAATGCCTCCTCGGCCAGTATAGCAGACGCCTCGTGGTGGCCATGTCCGGCTCTGCGGTCGGGTGGAAAGCGGTTGATGATGACATCAGGTTTAAAGCGACGGATAACGGTAACCACATCTTCTAAAATGGCCTCGTGTCCCCATTTTTCGAAGGATTCTCTGGCCGACTTGCTGTAACCAAAGTCAACCGCGCGGGCAAAAAACTGCGTACCGCCGTCTATTTTTCTCGCCTCAATGAGTTCTTGGGTACGAATTACCCCCAGTTGCTCGCCCAGCTGCGGACCAATGAGATTTTGTCCACCATCACCGCGGGTCAGCGATAAATAGGCCGTCTCCACGCCCGCTTCATTGGCCAACCAAGTAATCATGCGGGTATTTTCATCGTCCGGGTGCGCGGCGAGGTACAGCACCCGTCCGGCCTTTTCAAACAACTTCATTTGATGACGAATAGACGATGAGCGGTAATCGTCTACGGTTGATTGTCCACTGACTAGAAAAACTAAGAAAGTAAAAAAAGTAGATAAAAACGTTTTACGCATGAATATTTGGTCTATTGATGATAGGCATTTTTTGAAAATCGCTCGTATAAGTCAACCACGCCCATAACGAGTAACATGCCATAGAAAGCATCTTCAAAAGGAATGGTGGCAATTCGCGTACCGAGGTTGTGGTCGTCGTTGTACCACACCACTTGGGTTTCTAAGCCAAAGCCGGTGAGTAGACCGTTAACGATAAAAAAGGGAATGAGCGCAATGAGATACGAGCGGTAAAAATGAGCCAACCAGTTGGGTTTGGCGATGTACTGAATGTAGAGCAAATAAAGTGCGATCAGTCCGAAGTTCACCCCGGTATACCACTTATCGGTGTGCATCACTGCCATGGCAAAGGAAAAAAAGGCGAGGAATAAGTTGACTTTAAAAGCCGTGTTTAGACTGAAAAAAGGCGTTGGCCAAAAGTAGTTGAGCACACGGTAAATGAACACACAAGCAATGGGCACGGTGATGAAAAACAACCACTCTTCCAAAGGCAAATTAATGATGTCTATTCCGGTGAGGTATTCCGGTGTAAAACCCCATACGCCCATGGAAGTAAACCACACATCCCAGATGACAAAAAAACCGCCAACAATGGCCACGGCGGGCAAAAGGTGTTTGAAGCTTTTGGCGAACCGAATGCGATGTTCAAAGGCCCGTATCAGTGGAACAGATATGGTGAAAATATTGATGGCAAGGTAGAGGTATTTGGTTTCAAGCATGTCCTTTGGCCTTTACCTTTACACCTGTGGTTTGACCGCGTTTCTCAACCTCTAGTTCTTGACGAATATATTTTGGATGAATGAAAAGCATACCAAAACTTTCGCCTTCTTCTTTGGTCAAATGGCGGTGATGCATTTTGTGTGCCCGACGAACAGCACGCCAGTAGAGAGAATCCACTTTAGGCAACCAACGAATGCGCTGGTGAATAAACACCTCGTGAACGATAAAATAAGCCAGTCCGTAAACGGCAATACCTGCGCCAATAGACACCACATAGTAATTAAAAGCCATCATGCCCAACATGATGCACAACCAAGACGGGATGGCGAATATGAGAAAAAAGGAATCGTTTTTCTCCAACTTAGACTCCGGATCTTTGACGTGGTGATCTTCGTGCAAAACCCACAAAAAACCGTGCATCACGTACTTGTGTGTTGCCCAAGCCACGAACTCCATTCCCACGAAGGTGACGGCTACAATAATTAAATACCAAATCCAATCCATAATGTGTAAAAGTGTGTGACAAAAGTAAGCATGGATAAATGAAACACGGATATGGGAAAATGGTTTTATGTAATCCATAAATATTCCCTCATGTCCCCACTAGGAAATCAAAAACAAAATGTGCATAATCAATCCACCTTTGTCGTCCCACATAAATGGTTTGGCGTTTTATTTGCAATTATGAAACGCATGCGACATTATTTATTGACCCTTTTGGTTGTCATATCGGGCGGTTTAATGGCCCAAGCACCAGAAGCAGACTATTTTCAATCACCCTTAGATATTCCGCTTTTATTGAGCGGAACATTCGGAGAGCTGCGCGGCAATCACTTTCACGCGGGTATCGACATCAAAACCATGGGTGTAGAAGGCAAACGGGTATTGGCTGCTGCCGACGGATACATCAGTCGCATTAATGTATCTACCTCGGGTTACGGCAAAGCCATTTACATTACTCATCCCAACGGATATATGACCGTTTACGCCCACCTTCAGCGATTCAATGAAGAGATTGAAAACTATGTACGCGCTGCGCAGCACAAACAAGAAACCTTTACACTAACCCTCTATCCCGGCGCTAATACCTTACCGGTAAAGCAGGGACAATTAATAGCTGTAAGCGGGAATACCGGCGGCTCCGGCGGTCCACACCTCCACTTTGAAATTCGCGATCAGGGCGGCGAACGCCCCATCAATCCGTTACAGTTCAACTTCCCCATATCCGATCAGCGCGCACCAAAGGTGTTTCGAGCCAAGATTTATGAGGTAGACGACGACAACCGCATTTTCAGAGAAATAGAAATGGAGCTTGCGCCCCACGGCAATGGTATTTACAAACCTGTTTCGGGAAAGCGTCCCAATATTCACAAGCGATTTGCCGTAGGAATTCAAGGTTATGACCACCAAGACGGTTCGGCCAATAAAAACGGGATTTATCGCGTGAGTGTTCTACACAACAACCAGCCCTACTATACCTTTCGCGCCGATGGCATTCGCTTTGACCAAACGCGGTACATCAATGCATTTATTGATTACCCCGCTAAGATCAATGAGAAAAAAACGTTCTACCAGCTATACGAACCGCCAAACTACAATCTCGACGTTCATCCACAGCGCAGCAATCGCGGTATTATTAGCGCTGATGAAGAAGCATACACCATTGAAATTGAAGCCGCTGATTTTCACGGGAACCTCACCAAGGTTCATATACCGGTCAATATTGTTGACCTAAGTCCGCAATCCGGGCAGTCGCAAAAAACCATTTGGAATTGGGACATGGCCAACGCCATCAGCGAAAGAGGAATGGCGGCATACTTACCGGAGGCCAGTTTGTACGACCACGCAGAGATTGAGTACCAGATTTCCGATGCCGAGAACGATTGCATTGCCCCGGTTATTTCAATTGGTGATCCGGCCATTGCCATTCATAGAAATCTATTGGTATCGTTTGACAAATCCATCATTGCCTCGGGGTATAACGACAAGCAAATGGTGGTGGTTCGTCGTACCAAAGGCGGTAAATGGGAGAGCATTGGTGCGGATGTAAATACGGCAACTCAACTTAAGTCATACAGCAAAACATTTGGTGATTTTAGTGTAAAAATTGACTCTGTTGCCCCAACATTACACCCCATCAATTTCTTTGACGGCCATAAGTTTAGCAAAGGCAACCAACTCACCTTACATCTAAGTGACGATTTTAGCGGGATAGACAGCTACCGGGCCACCATTAATGGTCGGTGGATTTTAATGGAATATGAACCAAAACGTAATCTGTTATTTTATACCTTTGACAACAATTTTCCACCCGAAAAAGTCGTTCTAGCCGTTAGTGCTTGGGACAACAGCGGTAACAAGATAGAAAAGACATGGACCATAGAACGAGAATAGGCATTCTTTCGATTATATTTTTCAGCTTTTTTGCCACGATTGAGTCTTGGGCGCAAAAAAGAGAACCCGTACAACTGAATGGTGTTGTGATGAGTAATGATTCTACCCCACAGCTTATTCCCAATTGCAATATTTTTATCCGAGGTCGCAACCAAGGAACCATCAGCGATGAGGATGGCTTTTTTTCCATTGCCATTCTACCGGGAGATACGGTACAGTTTAGCGCCATCGGTTTTAAACGAGAGCGATTCTACATTCCCGAT